>NZ_CAJE01000017.1 GCF_000308215.1 Methanomassiliicoccus luminyensis B10 | reverse complement strand
ATTGCTGGCTCTGAACGTTCGGGCGCGGGAGGTCATCACCACCCCCCTGTCCTTCGTGGCCACCGCCGCTTCCGTGGTGCACGCCGGAGGCACCCCTACCTTCGCAGACATATCGGACCGGGACTACAATCTCGACCCTCAGGAGGTTGCAGGGAAGGTGCTCCGAGGCACCGCCGCGGTGCTGCCGGTAGACCTGTACGGCCATCCCGCCAGGTTCGACGAGCTCGCCGAGAGCGCAGGGGACAAGGTCAAAATGATCGAGGATGCCGCGGAAGCGCACGGCGCCATGTACCGGGGCCGAAAGGCCGGCTCGCTGGGCCACGTGGGCTGCTTCTCTTTCTACTCCACCAAGAACATGACGGTGGGCGGGGACGGCGGCATGGTCACGACCAACGACAAACGTGTCGCTGACGATATTCGAAAGCTCCGTGATTGCGGACGAGTATCTCGGTACGAGCATGACGTGTTCGGCTTCACTTCCAGATTGAACACGGCCAACGCCGCTTTCGGCAGAGTGCAGCTGAAGCATCTGGACGAGTGGAACGAAAGGCGCAGGGAGATAGCCGCACAATACCACCGCAGGCTCCGGGGCTTGGCCCGGGTGGTCCTGCCCCCAATGGGCGATCAGGAGGTCCGGCCCGCCTTCTACGTGTTCGCCATCAGGTGCGAGGACCGTGACGCGCTGGCCAGGCACCTCGGCGACAACGGGATCGAGAGTGCGGTGCACTTCCCGCCCATACATCTGCAGCCGGTGTTCAGGGAGGCCTACGGCTTCTCGCCGGGCGAGTACCCCAAGGCCGAGGCGGCGGCAGAGCATATGCTCTCCATCCCGATGTTCCCGGGCCTGACGGCCCCGCAGGTGGACTTTGTAAGCGACAAGATCATTGAGTTCTATGGAGGAAGAAGATGAGGCGGCGTTTCGACGTGGCGGTGCTCGGGGTCGGGTATTGGGGCAAGAAGATCGTGGACGAGTACCGCAATATTCCCGGCGTGAACGTCAAGGCCGTGTCCGATCAGCTGGACAAGAACCTGGAGTTCTGCCGCGACCGATATGGGGTCAAGGAGCTGCACCACGACTATCGCGAGGTGCTCAAGGACCCTGAGATCGTGGCTCTGAACGTGTGCCTCCCCAACAGCCTGCACTTCCAGGCCGCCAAGGAGGCCCTGGAGGCGGGGAAGCATGTCCTGGTAGAGAAGCCCCTGGCCCTCGATTCCGGAGAGGGCAGGCAGCTGGTGGAGCTGGCCGAGAAGAATAACCTGACGCTGTCGGTCGGCCACATCTACCGCTTCAACAACGCCCTGAACGAGGTGCGCCGCCTGGCCAAGCAGAACTTCTTCGGTCGGATGTTCATGATGAACCTCACCTGGACCAACCTCGAGCCGGCCTACCCGGACCGGGACGTCATCGTGGACCTGGCTCCCCATACATTCGACATCACCAACTATCTCTTCGACGCCTGGCCCGTCAAGATAAGCGCCGCCGGCCAGGCCTACCGCCGCAAGGAGGGGGTGGAGGCCGCCTACATCGTGGCGGAGATGCCCTCAGGCGCGCTGGCGCACACAACCCTATCCTGGCTGTCGCCCCGGAAGGTACGGCAGGTGGAGATAACAGGCGAGGGCCGCTCCGCGGTCATCGACGCGGTGAGCCAGGAAGTGACGGTGTACGAGTCCGGCTACACCTACAAGCTGGGTATAGAGCGCAACAACACCATCCAGACGGAGCTCCTGCACTTCCTGCAATCCATCGGCGATCCCCTGACGGAAACGAGGAACTCCGGCCCCATCGGGGTGCGCACGGTGGAGATGATCGAGGCGGCCAAGAGGTCCCTGGCCAGTGGAAGGGCCGAAGAGCTGTCCTCCTGAGGTGCGGCGTTGGGCAAGCGGGTCCTGATGCTCCTCACCAACGGGTTCCGGCCGGACCCCCGGGTGGCCAAGGAGGCGGAGCTGCTGGCCTCGAACGGGTACGACGTAACCGTGCTGGCGTGGGACCGGGAGAACGCCTACCCCGACCATGGTGAGCACAAGGGAGCGAAGATCGAGCGGGTCAGGACCGGCCGGGTAGGGTCCATGCTATCGTTGGCGCTCTTCTATCCGCTGTTCTTCCTCCGCGCCCTGCTCCGCGCCCTCCGCGATGGTGCGGACATCGTGCATTGCCACGACTTCGACACCCTGGTCCTCGGAGCGGTCATCGCCTGGTTCAAGCGGGTCCCCCTGGTCTTCGACGCGCACGAGAACTACGCGCAGATGATCTCGGTCGATCTGCCGGAATGGATCGCCAATGCGGTCGAGCGCGTGGAGGGCGTGTTCACCGGGAAGGCGGACGTGGTGATCACCGTCAGCGAGGTCCATGCCTCTCACATGAGGAAGAACGCCCGCAACGGCGTCATCCTGGTGGAGAACTGCATCGACCTTCCGAAGGACATCCCCCCGCCGGAGTTCAAGGGCCGCGAACTCGGCCTCATCTACGTCGGGACGCTGGAGCCCATGAGGTACATCATCGAGTCGATCGACGCGTGCGGGCCCATGAACGACGTTACGTACAAGGTAGCGGGATGGGGGCGCCTGGAGGGGGAGGTCCGGAAGCGCGCGGACGGCCGGAAGGTCCAGTTCCTGGGATTCCTGCAGCACCCCGCGATGCTTAGGGAAATGGCGGCCAGCGACGTGGTGGTGTGCCTTCTAGATCCCTCCAACAAGAACTACGTGGGCAATTCCCCGACCAAGATCTACGAGGCCATGGCCGTGGGCGTGCCCGTGCTCACCACCAAGGGCACCACCAGCAGCGACCTGGTGGAGAAGACGGGCTGTGGGCTGGCCATCGAGTGGAGCGAGGAAGGGTTCCGCCAGGCCATCGAGCGGTTCCGCGACCCGGCGAAGCGGCAGGATTGGGCCAGGGCCGGCCGGGCCTCCGCGGAGAGGGAGTACAACTGGAACGCAATGGGCGCGCGGCTGCTGGATGCGTATCGAGAAGCGCTATCCTGAGCGAGCTTCACGCCCGGGAACGGGACGCCTCTCCCAGCATGTAGAAGGGCGCCAGCAGTACGCTGAGGGTCTGACGGCTGAAATGGAGGAAATGGCGCGGGTCCCTCGACCTCGCGGTCACCCAGAACGCGTTGCGCGGCCCTCGCAGGGCGGCGTGGGCGTACCACCACAGGGCCCTGCGCGCGGGCATCCTCCCGGTGCGGCCGAGGTTCAATATCCCCGCGGCGTTGCGGCCCTCCTTCCTGGGGAGGTCCTCGAGCTCGTGGAAGTGATCGACGTACAGGCGCGCTACTATCCAGCGGTGCCCGCTGTCCAGGACCTTCTGGGTCATCAGCCAGTCCTCCCAGGTGTCTATGTCCTCGAGGTCCAGGTCCTCGATGAGGGACCTCCTCACCAGGGTGGCCGAGGTAAGGCCCCGGTCCCCCGGCCCGAGGTCATAGGCCTCCCCGCCCCTGAACCTCCCCTCATAGGAGTCGACAAGCATGTCCCTGTACGGCTGATGCACCGATATCACCGCCCCCTGGACCGCGCCGGTGCGGTCGTCCAAGAGCCTCTGGGTCCTTTCCCGGAACCCCGGGGGGATGACCACGTCGTCGTCGACGAAGCAGACCCATTCTGAGCCGCTGGCCCCTACTCCTTTGATCCGAGCGGAGCCCAGGGAGACGGTGTCCGGGATGACCGTGGCCCCGTGGCGGCGGGCGATCTCGGGGGTCCCGTCCCGGGAGTCGCGGTCCACCACGATGATGCGGGCCGGCCTTAGTTCGTCCTCCACGGACCTCAGGGACCGCTCCAGGCGGTTCCCTGAGTTCCAGGTGGGGATTATGACGCACAGGTCCCTCAAGGGGTCGCGCGCGCCCTGGTCAGCGGCTCGGCTCATGGCCAACCCCTTGATGGGTATCCGTTAAAGTACGTTTGCCTGGCCTCGAACCGGGCAGGGCGGGCGAGGGCGCTGCGCTGTCGTCCTCTCGCCCGCGCGGCGGCGCCGTCTTGGCGCCGGGGGGAGGTGCCCAGAGGGAGCGATGCCGCGGCCCCGCGGCGGCCGGTTCAGGAGCGGAGCGCTGGACGTTCCCGTCGTCCTGGTGGTTCTCGGGGCCTCGCGGGCCTGCCTGCGGACGGCATGCCGAGGGCGGTTTCCAGGGGCGAACGTTAACGAAGAGCGCGGAAAATATGACGAACGTGCGGATAAATGCCCCTAAAACCGACGAACGTTAGTATGGATATCGGAGAACCTGCGACAAATCTTATATAGCCATCATTTCATTTCATTCTCACGTCCGACATGCGTCGGACTCACGGGATGGGAAGCGATCGTAGGGGCCATGGGATGCTGGGCCCCGGTTTCGCCTCCGGCGTCGGAGGTTGGATGTACCTTAAACAGATAGAGCTTGAGAACTTCAAGTCGTTCGGCAGGAAGCTTACAGTGCCCCTGCTGGAAGGCTATACCGCGGTCACGGGACCGAACGGCTCCGGCAAGTCCAACGTCTCGGACTCCATACTTTTCGTGCTCGGGCCCAAGAGCTCCAGGGCCATACGCGCCGGGAAGCTCTCCGACCTCATATTCAACGGCGGCAGCAACAAGAGCCCCGCCGACCACTGCAAGGTGTCCCTGGTCTTCGACAACAAGGACCGCATGATCCCCATCGATGACGACACCGTCCGCCTGACCAGGGTGGTCAAGATGGCCAGCGAGGGGGACGGCTACAGCTCCTATTTCTACGTCAATGACCGCAAGTCCTCCCTCGGCGAGTTCGACATGCTGCTGTCCAACGCCCGCATCAGCGCGGATGGGTACAACTTCGTCCAGCAGGGCGACGTCACCCGGATAGTGTCGATGTCCAACCTGGAGCGCAGGAGGATCCTGGACGACATATCGGGCATCTCCAAGTTCGACGAGGAGATCGGCAAGGCCCAGGCGGAGAGGTGCGAGACCGACGCCAACATGGAGCGCATATCCATCATCCTGTCGGAGCTGCTCCGCCAGATAGATCAGCTGGAACAGGAGAAGGAGGTCGCCCTCACCTACATCCGCATGAAGGAGATGCTCATCCAGTCCAAGGCGCAGATGGCCTTCCGGCGCAAGGAGAGCACCGAGGTCGAGATCGTCAGCCTCCAGAAGCAGATACAGGGCTTCGAGGCGGACATCGAGAGGCTGAAGTCCCGGAAGCTGGAGATAATCGATAATGTGAGGGACCTCGACGCCCGGATGGTCCAGGCCGACAAGGACCTGGAGGCCCGCGGGGGGAAGGAGTTCAAGGAGCTTCGCGAGAAGATCGATGCCCTCAGGGTCCAGGTGGCCAAGGCCGAGGACAAGGCGGCCCAGGCGGCGCAGTCCGCCGCTGAGCTCGAGGAAGAGCTTGTAGCGCTGAAGGAAGAGAGGGAGGCGACCGCGGCGGAAGTGGCCGGCCTCGCGTCGGAGCTGAGCGCCAAGTCCGAGCTCCTGGGCTCCAGCTCGAGAGCTCTGGAGGGCAAGAGGAAGGACCTCGGCGAGGTCCACCAGAAGATCAGCGCCACCGACGTGGAGCTCGCGGACCTGGAGAAGAGCATCGCCCAGCAGGAGAAGGACGTCCGGGAAAGGGAGGATGCCTCCAACAAGCTGGTCATGGAGAAGGAGCGCCTGGAGGGCCGGATGGAGAGGCTCGGTTCGGAGCTCTCCGCTTTCGATGAGGACCTGAAGTCCATCGAGTTCGGGGTCAGCGACGCGGAATGGAAGATCAAGGAGATCAAGGACCGCGACAAGGGCTCCGGCAAGGAACTCAAGGAACTTCAGGAGCAGTTCCTGCAGAAGAAGAGCGCCGAGGGAAAGCTCACCCGGGAAGCGGACGAGCTGGACCAGGCCATAAAGTCCCTCACCCGCGAGCATTCCAGGCTGAAGGCCGAGGAGGAGGCGGCCGGCGAGGTCGCCCGGGGGTACAATCGGGCGGTCCGGGGGATACTGGAGGCCCGCGACGGCCGCATGATCAAGGGCATTCACGGCACCATCGCCGAGCTGGCCGAGGTGGACCCCCGATATCAGACGGCCCTCAACATCGCTGCCGGGAACAGGATGCAGGCCATCATCGTCGACGACGACGAGGTGGCCTCGCAGTGCATCCAGTACCTCAAGAGGAACGGCATGGGCCGGGCCACCCTCCTCCCGCTGACCAAGATGCTGGACGGCCGACCGAGGGGCAAGGCGATCATGGCGGCCAAGGACGCGGTGGGCTTCGCCATCGACCTGGTGAAGTTCGACGAGAGGTACCGCGCGGCGTTCTGGTACGTGCTCGGCGACACCGTCGTGGTCGACACCCTCGATCAGGCCAGGAAGCTCATGGGCGGCGTTCGGCTGGTCACGGCCGGAGGAGAGCTTCTGGAAGCGTCCGGCGCGATGGTCGGCGGCAACGTGGAATCAAGCGCCCTGAAGTTCGGGGCCGCCTCCAAGGGCCGGCTGGAAGAAGTGTCGGCCAAGCTCGACCAGGCCATACGCGCCTCGGAGCAGGCCTTCGCCGACCTAAGGCAGGTGCGCGCGGACCTCCTCACCATTGAGACAAGGATGCGCGAGCTGTCCGGGACCGGCGGCGCAACGACCATCACCCTCAAGACCCTGGAGGGGCAGCGGGACCAGCTGAAGGGCCGGCTCTCCCAGGTGAAGGAGGAGAAGGCCAAGAAGCAGGCCGAGATGGCCCAGGCGGAGAAGGCGGCGGCCGACCTGGAGGCCAGCATGGCGTCGGCGGCCGGCGAGCTGGAGTCCAGGCGGAAGAGGAGGGACGAGGCCCGCGAGAGGATGGAGCAGCTCGCCCCCAAGGAGATGTCCGCCCGGCTCAAGGCCCTGCAGGGCGAGGTGTCCGAGCTGACCAACGTAGTGGCGGACCTTCGCTCGGCCAAGGAGACCCTGGACGCCAAGGTCAAGCTCACCCAGCGGAGGGTGGACGACCTGGCCGGGGACGAGAAAGCCGTCACGGAGAAGATCGCCAAGGTCAAGAAGGACGCCGAGGAGTCGGCCGCCACGGGGGTCAGGGCGCGCACGGAGCTGGCGGCCCTCCGGAAGATAGAGGACTCCATGGGCCAGGAGATGAACGAGCTCCGGAAGAAGAAGGAGTCCCTGTTCCGCGAGAAGACCGGCCTGGAGTCGGAGAGGGACGGGATCTCCAACAAGGTGGAAACGACCACCGGGGTCATCGTCGGCCTCACCACCCGCATCAGCCAGTGCCAGGAGAAGATCAGGGAGCTGGATGAGGAGCTGAAGCAGTACAGCGTCCCCATCGCCATGCCCACGCCGTCGATGGAGGCGCTCAAGGACACCATCCGGCAGTGCGAGAGCGCCATCAACTCCATGGGGCCGGTTAACCTCAAGGCAGTGGATGACTACGGCGAGAAGCAGAAGCGCCACGACGAGCTGGCGTCAGAGGTCAAGAGGCTCGAAGCGCAGCACCGGGACCTGGTTAAGCTGGAGGGGGACCTGAACGAGAAGAAGAAGGTCTCCCTGCTCAAGGTGTACGATGCGGTGAACACCAACTTCAAGCGCGCCTACGCCGAGCTTTCCCAGGGAGGGGAAGCCTCGCTGATACTCGAGAATCCAGAGCAGCCCTTCGAGGGCGGACTGGTGATCAGGGCCAAGCCGAAGCAGGGGAAGGTGCTCAGACTGGAAGCGCTGAGCGGGGGCGAGAAGTCGCTCACCGCCCTGGCGTTCATATTCGCCATCCAGGAGTACCAGCCGTCCCCGTTCTACCTCCTCGACGAGGTGGACATGTTCCTGGACGGCATCAACGCGGACATGGTGGCCAAGAGGGTCCAGAAATCCTCCAAGACCGCCCAGTTCGTGCAGATATCGCTGAGGAAGATCACTCTCACCAAGGCCGATCACATTATCGGCGTCACCAAGCAGGACGGGGGGATATCGCACGTCATAGTGCGGCCGAACATCTCCGACGTAAAGGACTTCCAGGACGAGTTCAAGATACCCGAAGAGAAGATGGATGGGGAAACACCATGATGGGATGCACAGGGGCGGAAGGGGTGCTGCAGCACCTAATGTTCCACAAGGCCATGATCGACGAGGCCGACGATGCGGAGAAGATAGACCACTATCTGAACGTGCTGCGGGAGAGCACTGCGGCCATAGCGCCCAAGGACCCCCTGGACCGCTCCATCGAGACGGTGTTCGAGCTGGTCCTCAACAACAACCTGGACCCCTGGGACATCGACCTGATGCAGTTCACCCAGCTGTACACCGAGAAGGTCCGGGACCAGGAGGTCAACTTCGTCATCGCCGGCAAGCTCATGCTGATGGCCTGGTCCATCTTGCGCATGCAGAGCGAGAAAGTGCTCCTGGGCACCGAGGACCGCCAGCCCGAGCTGGACTTCACCGACGAGATAGACTGGCTCACCGACGAGGAGCCCCGGGCCAGGCTGTGCATGCCTGATGAGGTGTCCCTCTCGGAAGTGGTGCGCCGCCACGGCACCAGGCCCGTCACGCTGCTGGAGCTGCTCGACGCGTTCGAGGACGCCCGCCGCGAGGAGCAGGAAAGCCTCATCCGGGAGAAGCTCAGGGAAGTGAACAAGGTCAAGATCGCCGCCTTCGACACCAAGGCCCACAACGACGACATGGAGAGGGACGTGGAGGACGTGTGGCAGAGGATCATGAGGTGCGGCTCCGGCGCGGTCACGCTGGATGATATCTGGAACGGGGGCCGCGAGGACCTAGTGACCGTGTTCATGGCCCTGCTGTTCCTGGCCCGCGCCGGCAAGATATCGGTATGGCAGGACGACGTGCCGGACGGGACGATATGCCTCGAGGTCAGGATGGACTGGAGCATCGGCACGCTGGAGGACATGCCCCCGGTGCCGACGCCGCGTGCTGCCCGGATGGACAAGGACGCGGTGATCTGAGTTGCTGGACCTGGACCCGGTGCGCATCGTGGAAGCGGTGCTGTTCTCCTCGTCCCAGCCGGTGAAGGTATCGGACATAGAGCTCCAGGCGCAGATGGACGGGACGGTGGTCCGGAAGGCCATCAAGCAGCTGCAGAAGGAGTACGACGAGAGGGGCTCGGCCATCGAAGTGGCGAAGACGGGCACCGGGTACTCCCTGGTAGTGAGGGAGGCGTACCGGCCGTTCGGGCGGCAGTTCTCCCCCCAGGAGGTGCCGGACGACGTGCTCCGCACTGCCGCCATGGTGGCGTACCATCAGCCAGTGCTGCAGAGCGACCTCGCCAGGACGCTGGGCGGCCGGGTCTACGAGGACGTCAGGGAGCTTTCCAAGCTCGGCCTGGTGACGGCAAGGAAGAAGGGGCAGACGCTGCAGCTCTCCACCACCAAGCGGTTCTCCGAATACTTCGGGATCGAGGGGTCGAGCAAGACCGCCATCAAGAAGTGGATGGAGAAAAAGGCCCAGGGCGAGCAGTGAGCCCCCGGCGCTTACGCGCCCAGGACCTTGAAGAAGATAGGCCAGAAGGGATCCTGTCCCGGCATCTCCAGCTCCTCGACGGTGCCGTCCCGGCGGGTCATCCTCCGCGTCCCCGGGTCGGCGGTGGCCTTGCCGATGACCGCGGACTCGATGCCCTCCCGGCGAAGGGCCTCCATGACGCGCCGCGAGCTCGAGGGGTCGCAGGTGAGGATCAGGGTGCCCTCCGAGATGGCCTTCAGCGGGTCCATGCCGTACATCTCGCACACCGCCTTGACCTCTTGGGGGAAGGGCATCTTTCTTTCATCCACCTCCATCCCCACCCCGGACGCGGCGGCGACCTCGTAGAGCCCCCCGGCCACGCCGCCCTCGGTGGCGTCGTGCATGGCGGTGACCCCGCCGGCCTCCCGGGCGGCCAGGGCGTCCTTGACCACCGTGACCTTGCTGGTGAGGGCGGCGGCCCTCGCCGTGATATCCTCCCCGTACCGGGCCGCCAGCTCGTCCCGTCCCAGCACCCCCAGGGCCCCCGAGGCCTCGATGGCCGGGCCCTTGGTGATGAGCACGTCGTCCCCGGGCCTGGCGCCCTGGGGCGTGATGTAGGCTTCTTTGTCCACTACGGAGAACACGGTGATGCCGCCGATGGTGGGGCTGGTGAACCCTGGATAGTAGCCGGTGTGGCCGCCCACGATGGTGATCCCGAGGTCCCTGGCCGCCCGATGCACCGAGTCGACGATGACCTCCAGGTCGCGGTCCGGGGTGCCCGGAGGAAGTAGCAGAGAATAGGTCATGAACTGCGGCCGGACCCCCATCACCGCCACGTCGCTCGCGCCGATGTGCACGGTGACCCAGCCAAAGAAGTCCAGCGGCATGCCGGGCATGATGAATATGGGGTCCTCGGCCACTACCAGCACCTTTCCGCCGCCGATGTCCACCACTCCGGAGTCCACCCCCGAGCGCGGAGGTACCAGCAGCTTGTCGGTGGGTGCTCCCAGCCGGTCCTTCAGCATCGCCTCCAGGGTCTTGGTGTGCACCTTGCCCACCACCGGCGGCGGGGAGCGGAACGCCTGGTACGCTTGGGCCAGCTCGCACATCTCCTCGGCCACCTCGATGGGATCGGTCCCCAGGATGGCCGTCACCGGCTCCTTCCCCACGGCGCCGTTCTCGTAGATGACCTTCGGCGCCCTGCTGCCGGCCAGCCGCAGCACCTCCCCCGCCTTCCAGGGCATTGACGCCTCCTCCTGCTCCTTGATCTCGTCCGGCTCATGGGAGCGGTCCACGGCGATGAGGCTCCATCCCTTCTTCGCGCAATACCCCTCCAGGAACCTGACCAGGGAAGGATCGTTGGAGAAGTTGATCCCCGCCCTGACGGAAGGGAAAGCCCTGTGCACATGCACCATGAACCGGGCCATGTGGCTGGACGCTCCGAACCTTATCGGCCCGGCCGCCTGGGGCCGTCCGCCTACCACGGTGATGCGCCCCTCCACGGCCAGGACATCGTTCCTGTCCCTGGCCCCGGCGCGGGCGTAGACGAAGTTGGTCCGCACCTCCGGCACCAAGGAGGCGAACGGCCCGCAGCTCTCGATCCTGTCCACCGCGACCTTCATCCGCCCATACATCTCGATGTCCTCGTCCACGTTCTCATTCTCCGTAATATCTGGATGGATTCTCCTAAATGACGTTCCTATTTATGCATTGTGTAAATAATATGTCAAGCGCGGTCCGCCCCCACGATTGCCGGCAACGTCTTTTCGAAAGGAGCGAAAACCTGTCCCGGTCAATATGGACGATGGCACCTGGGCCCGGGGACCGCGGGACAAAGTCAATCCGCTATCGGCGACCGTTCCGTTCTGCGGAAAGCTTAAATTCCATTCCAGCAATGACACGCTTAGTGATTATTTATGGTAATGCCACTCGCTTTGCTCGAGAAGTCAATGGACCACCGGATCTCCCTCTTGCTCAAGGACAACAGGGTCCTCGAGGGAAAGCTCGCCGGCTACGATGACTACATGAACATGGTCATTGAGGACACCGAGGAGCGCACTTCTGAGCAGACCAGGCGGCTGGGCACCGTGGTGCTTCGCGGCAACAACGTAGTGAGCATCTCCCCGATCTGAGGGAGCTGCCTTCTTCTCTTTAAGCCGACATAGAGTGACCGGATGAAGGCTCTAATTCTGGCCGGCGGCCTGGGAACGCGGCTCCGCCCGCTCACCTACGCTATGCCCAAGCCGCTGGTGCCCCTGCTAGGCAAGCCCTTGGTGTGCCATATAATCGACCCGCTCCCCCCGGAAGTGGACACGGTCATCCTGGCGGTGTCGTATATGAAGGACACTTTAGAGCAGTACTTCCGGGAGCATGACGTGGGCAGGGAGGTGATCCTCGTCAACGAGGACCGGCCATTGGGCACCGGAGGCGCGGTGAGGAACGTATCCCGGTACCTCGACGATACCTTCATCGCCTTCAACGGCGACGTGGTGGCCTCCGCGGACCTCAGCGACATGCTGCGGTACCATCGCTCCCATGGGGGCATCGCCACGATGTCCCTCTGGGAAGTGGAGGATCCCACCGCCTTCGGGGTAGTGGCCAGGGACAGCAGGGGACGCGTTACTCGGTTCCAGGAGAAGCCCGATATGGAGGAGGCGATCTCCAACTCCATCAACGCGGGGGTCTACATCTTCGAGAGGGATGTCCTGGACCTCATTCCCGATGGAGTGGTATCGCTGGAGCGCGAGGTGTTCCCCAGCATGCTGGACTGCGGCCTATACGGCTACGAGCTCAAGGGGTACTGGATCGACTGCGGCACCCGGGAGAACTACCTGAGGGCGCAGAGGACCCTGCTGGGTATCAGCGGGAGCAGCGAGTCCCCCGGCCTGACCAATGAGGGCGCCGAGGTGGTGGGGGCCAACATGCTCCAGCGCGCCCGCCTGAAGGGGTGCCGGATCGGCCCCCACGTGTACGCCGAGAACGGCGTCACCGTTTCCGCCGGGGCGGAGGTCTCGGAGAGCATGCTGCTCTGCGGCGCCTCGGTGGGCGAAGGGGCGGTGGTCCGCGGCTCCATAGTCGGCCCTGGGGTGGCAGTGGGGAAGGGACAGCGTGTGATCGACGAGATCCTGGCGTGACCGCACGATAGACCGCACAATATATTCATTAATGAGAATATATTGTCGGTTCGGTAAGGTATATATCACATCATACTCTACCGCACCCGTAAGGTCCTGGTCTGGCCATGAAGCGCAGGGATTGGCTTATCGATTTCGTCAGCGGTAGGGGCTTCCGGACGGGATGGACCGTCTTCATCATCGCCTTCTTTCTGTTCTTCGTCATCCTTCCCACCGTCTACGTCATCTCTTATGTTTTCACCGACTGGGATTCCATTACCGTCGTGATCGGCCAGCCGGAGACGCTCGACATCATCCTCGACGCCGTCATGGCCTCCTTTGCCATCGCCGGCATCGTCACGGTCATAGACTTCCTGGCCGGCCTGCCGATAGCCTGGATGATGGTGCGCAAGGAGTTCCGGGGCAAGAGGTTCCTCGACACCATGATCGACATGCCCCTGGCGGTCCCCACCGCCGCGCTGGGCTTCTCCGCCGCGATCTTCTGGGCGACCACGCCGGACGCTCCCCCGTTCTCCATGTCAAGCTTCGGGCTGGGCATCAGCTCCCCGTTCCTGCTGATCATCCTGCTGCACGTGGTGTTCTCGTACCCCTACATGGTGCGGTCCCTCACGGCGATACTGGATGAAATAGACGAAACGTACGAGACCGCGGGAAGGACCCTGGGGGCGAGCCGCCTCACTGCCGCGAGGACCATCACCCTCCCCCTGTTCCGGGCCGGGCTGGCCACCGGCGTCATCCTGTGCTTCGCCCGCAGCATGAGCGAGACCGGCGGCACCATGATCGCCCTGTCCACCATGGGGGCGTCCGATACGTTCGCCACCGGCCCCACCCTGATCGGCGCATGGAAGACGCTGTCGGGATCGGACCCCTCCTACGGCCCCGCCCTGGCCGTAGTGTCCATCATACTCATCGTCCTGTCGCTCGTCCTCCTGGTCATCCTGAAGCTCATCATCATGAAGTTCCACCTGCCCCTGCGGAAGGTATGGCCCATGCCCGAGAAGCTCCTGAGCAAGGGAGCGTTCCCCAAGATCAAGGACGGCTTGGCGGTATTGTTCCTCGCGCTCATAGTGCTCATCCCCTCCTTCTTCATCTTCACCTTCGTCCTGTTCTCCGAACCTGCCGCTTCCGATTGGTCCGCCTTCTGGGGAGCCCTGTCCTCGTCCTTCGCCCTGGCCGGCATAGTCACCGTCATCGACCTGGTCCTGGGCATACCGTTCGCCCTGTACATTTCCAAGAACCGCGACCGCAAAGCGTCCCATATCCTGGACGTCCTGGTCAACGTGCCCCTTATCGTGCCCACCGCCGCGCTGGGGATATCGCTGAGCATGTTCTGGAGCCAGGTGGGCATGTCGTCGACCTTCGGCCCCCTCATCCTGGTGTTGGTGCACGTCGCCTTCACCTACCCCCTAGTGGTCCGCAACGTGGCCGGCGCGGTGGAGGAGGTCAACCCGTCCTATGAGGAGACGGCCAGGACCCTGGGGGCCCGGCCGATCCAGAGCTTTCGCAGGGTGTTGTACCCCCTGGTCAAGGGGTCCATCCTGGCCGGCGCGATCATGGCCTTCACCAGAAGCCTGGGGGAAACGGGGGCGACGCTGGCGGTCCTGGGCGAGGATGCCCCGGTGGCCCCGGTCTACATCGTGAGCCTGGTGGAGGGCCACATGTACTACCAGGCCGCCATGGCCTGCATAATCCTCATAGTGATCTCTTACCTGGCCATGCTGCTGCTCCGCTACGCCACCCGGAAGGAGGTGGCGTAATGCCGACCATATCCCTGCACAACGTGAGCAAGCACTACGACGACATCCAGGCCGCCAACGGGCTGGAGCTGGAGGTCCGCGACGGGGAGTACATGTGCCTCCTGGGGCCGACCGGCGCGGGGAAGACCACGATTCTCCGCATCATCGCCGGGCTGACCCGGCCGGATTCCGGGAATGTGCTGTTCGACCAGCGCGACATCACCAGGCTGGAGCCGGAGGCCCGCAGCGCCGTCCTGCTCTCCCAGACCTACTCCCTGTTCCCGTCCATGACGGTGGCGGAGAACATCCTGTTCGGGCCGAACATCAGGAAGGTCCCGGACGAGGAGAAGCGGCAGACCCTGGCGTCCCTGCTCGACCTGGTGAGGCTGACCAAGCGGTCCGACTCCTACCCCCGCGAGCTGTCGGGGGGCATGCAGCAGAGGAACGCTCTGGCCAGGGCCCTGGCCACCGATCCCGACGTGCTCCTGCTGGACGAGCCGCTGAGGGCCCTGGACGCAAGGCTGAGGATCGACCTCCGCCACGAGCTGCGTTCCCTGGCCAAGGAGCTGAGGCTCACGGTCCTCCATGTCACCCACGACCAGGAGGAAGCGCTGGTGATGGCCGACCGCATCGCGGTGATACGGAGCGGCCGCATCATTCAGGTCGGGACCCCGAAAGAAGTGTTCGACGACCCCGCCACGCCGTTCGTGGCCAACTTCGTGGGCCAGTCCAATTTCTTCGTCGGGAACGTCGTAACCTCCGGCAGCGGAAGGATCACCACCGTGCAGGACGAGGCGGGGCGGACGGTGTTCGCCAGGCCCTGCGACCTCCCAGTGGACTGCAAGGTGGCGGTGGCCATCAAGGTCGGCAACGTCCGGGTGGTCAGGGAGAGCGACGCCTTCCTGACCGGCACCGTGGAACGAACCCTCTTCGAGGGCCGCATCGTGCACTTGGACGTGGATGTGGAGGGCCTCGGCCGATACTCCGTCAAGCTGCCGGCCAGCCGCAAGGACCAGGTCAAGGTGGGCGACCGGGTCGGTTTGAACTGGAACATATGGAACGCCTCGGTGTTCCCGTACCCCGAGGGCGGGCTGGAACAGGAGCTGAGGGTGGATTAGATGCCGACAGTGGAACTGAGGGGCATAAGCAAGTGCTTCGGCAAGGTCACCGCCTCGTGCGACATCGACCTGGTCATCGAGGACAAGGAGTACGTGACCATCCTGGGGCCCTCGGGATGCGGCAAGACCACCCTGATCAGGATGATCGCCGGGATACTGGAGCCGACCACCGGCACCGTGCTCATCGGGGGCAGGGACATGGCCGGGGTGCCGGTGGAGGAGAGGGGCATAGCCTACGTGTTCCAGAACATCGCCCTGTTCCCCCACCTGACCGCCCTGGACAACGTGGCGTACGGCCCCATCGTGAGGGACATGGGAGATGACAAGGTCAACGAGGTGCCCAAGAGATACCTCGACATGGTCAAGCTCCTCGACCGGATGGACATGCTCCCCTCCGAGCTGTCGGGAGGGGAGCAGCAGAAGGTGTCCCTCGCCCGGGCCCTGGCCTCGGGGACCGACCTGCTCCTGCTGGACGAGCCGCTGTCGGCGCTGGATGCCAGGGTGCGCATGGACCTGCGGTACGAGCTGCGCCGCCTGGCCAAGTCCCTCGGGCTGACGGTCGTGCACGTCACCCACGACCAGGAGGAGGCCATGACCGTCTCGGACCGCATCGTCCTGATGAAGAACGGGCGCATCGTGGAGACGGGGACCCCCGAGGCGATGTACCGCACCCCCAAGGAGCTGTTCACCGCGAACTTCATCGGGGAGACCAACCTGCTGGAGGGGGTGGTGAGGGGCGTGACCGAGGAGGCCTCCCTGGTGGAGCTGCGCGACGGCACGGTGGTGGAGGCGCAGCCCTCCCCGTTCAAGGGCGGCGACGCCGTGGTGCTGTCCATAAGGCCCGAGAGGGTCCATCCCGCCCATGTCCCGGCGGGGCTTCACGCCAAGATAAGCTCCATGACCTACATGGGCACATATGTCCGCATCACCGCGGAAGCGGACAGCGAGGACGTCATGGAGTTCGATGTGGCAGCATCCGAGGACAGAGATTATAAATTGGGGGACGATGTGAGCCTGGTCTGGAGCAAGAGATCGGGGATGATCTACCAGAGACCGCTGGGAGGAGTTGCGGAGGCGATCAAGCTTGAATGAACGCAAATCGTTGATGGACTGGTTCGGGAAGCGCCGCGAGACGGTGGTGATGAAAGGGATATGGGACCACCTGCGCTCGGTGGGGGACAGCGTGTCCGAGCTGAACAAGGCGATCACCGCGCTGACCCAGGGCGACCGGGACCGGGCCATGGAGGCGTTGTCCCGCATGATGCTCACTGAGCAGGAAGCGGACAGCATAGAGGAGGCCATCAGCGAGGAGCTTTCCAAGGGGGACATGGACGCCAGGGAGCGCAGCGACCTCATGCGCATGGTCCGCCGCATCGACTACATTGCCGACTGGGCCAAGGAAGCGGGCATGAACCTCCAGCTTATCCTCGAGGCCAACGTGAAGGTGCCCACCGAGCTGTGGGTGCACTACCACGAGATGACCAAGGAGCTGGAGAAGGCTCCCCGCGAGCTGCTCGTAAGCATAGAGAACCTGGGGGTCAACTGGGACCGGGCCAACGCCCACTCCCGCGAGGTGGAGAGGCTGGAAGAGGTCCTGGACAGCATGTACTTCCGCACCAAGAAGGAGATACTGTTCTCCGAGACCGACCCCCGCGCGGTGTTCCTCCTCCGCGACATGCTCCACGGCATCGAGAACTCCGCGGACTCCTGCAAGGACGTTGCTGACATCATCCACATATTGCTTATCTCCGAAGCTCACAAAGGCAAGATAGCATGACCGACAGGCTCTTCGGCACCAATGGGGTCAGGGGCGTCATCAACAAGGATATGGACGTCCAGCTGGCCATGGACCTCGGCAAGGCGATCGGAACTTTCATGGGCGGCAGGGTGGCCATAGGGAACGATTCCCGGACCTCCGCGGCCATGATCAAGAGCGCCGTGGCGGCCGGGCTCATGTGCGCCGGCGTCGAGGTGCTGGACCTCGGCCTCGTCCCCACCCCGGTGGTGCAGCACTACGTGAAGGCGAACCGGCTGTCGGGCGGGGTCATGATCACCGCTTCCCACAATCCTCCCGAGTTCAACGGCATCAAGTGCGTGGACTCCGACGGCACCGAGATGCCGCGGCATAAGGAGGAGGAGATCGAGCGGCTGTACTTCACCAGGACCTTCCGTTCCCAGGACTGGAAGGCCGTGGGAAGGATGCACCAGGCCACCGGGGCCGTTCCCGCGTACCTGTCCTCGGTGAAGCGCTTCACCGACCTGGATGCCGTGCGCGGGGCTGGCCTCACCGCCGTCCTGGACTGCGCCAACGGCGCGGGGGTGGCCTCGGCGCCCCAGCTCCTCGACGAGCTGAACGTGCGGGCCATCACGCTCAACGGGAACCCCCTGGGAACCTTTCCGGGCCATCCGTCCGAGCCGGTGGAGGCTCATTTGAAGGACCTCATCGCCATGGTGAAGGAGACCGGCGCGGACATGGGCATCGCTCATGACGGGGACGCCGACCGCACCATCTTTATCGACGACCGGGGCCGCTACATGTACGGCGACAAGAGCCTCGCCATCACCGCTGCCGCCATGGTGCGCGAGAACGGCGGGGGCATCGTGGTCACGCCGGTATCGTCGTCGGCGTGCGTGGAGGACATGGTCAGGGCCGAGGGCGGGGAGGTCCTGTACACCCGCGTCGGCGCTCCCGTGGTGGCGAGGAAGATGATCGAGGTCGGAGCGGTGTTCGGGGGCGAGGAGAACGGCGGACTGATCTTCCCCAAGCACCAGTACTGCCGCGACGGGGCCATGACCGTGGCCAAGATGCTGGAGATCGTGTCGAAGCAGGGGCCGCTCTCCGAGCTGGTGGACGCGATACCCCAGTACTGCCAGGACAAGCGCAAGCTGGAATGCCCCGACGACCGGAAGGAGAGGGTGCTGGCCGCGCTGGTGGAGTACTACTGCAAGGACTCCGTGGACACCACCGACGGGGTCAAGATATGCTATTCCGGGGGCTGGACCCTGGTGCGGCCGTCCGGCACCGAGCCGCTGTTCCGGGTGTACTCCGAGGCCAGGACGCTGGACGAGGCGAAGAGGCGCTCCGACGAGTGCGAGAAGGTCCTCTCCGACCTCATCGAGGAGTGAAGCCTTCGGCCCAGTCGAGCTCGGCGACGCTCACAGCGTTATGAGCTCGTAGTCGCGGGACCCCATGCCCAGCTCCTCGGCGTAACTCAGCTGGACGGTGGGGCTGGCCAGCGGCCAGGTCCCCTTGAATTTGTCCCCGCCCGCGGCATGCTCATTCTCCAGCTTGGAGCCGTGCAGGCCGACCTGCTTGTTCACCAGGTCGTAGCAGGCCTGATCGATGGCCACCGGGTCGGTCGACGCCAGGATGCCGATGTCCGGCACGATGGGCGCGTCGCTCCAGGGGATGCAGTCGCAGTCGGGGGTGATGTTCATCAGGAAGCTGATGTAGCCGATGCGGCCGGGGTGCGACGCCGCGAACCCGTAGGCGTACTCGGTCATGCGCTCCATCATCTCCGGCACGTCGGTGGTCCAGTCGATGTCGATGGCCTTCTCCGGGCACACCGTGATGCACTCTCCGCACCCGATGCAGCCTTCCGTCGTTATCTCCGCCTTCTCCTCGATCTGGATGGCGTCCTGGGGGCACACCTTCTCGCACTCCCCGCAGGCGATGCACTTCTCCTGGTTAACCGCCATGCGGCAGGAGTGCTGCTCCAGCTTCCCCGAGGCGGGGGCCCCGCCCATGGCCATGTTCTTTATCGCTCCCCCGAACCCGGTAAGCTCGTGGCCCTTGAAGTGCGACATGACAATGACGCTGTCCGCGGAAACGATGTCCCTGGCCAGCTTGACCGATGAGAAGTGCTTCTTGTCGATCCTGACCTCGGCGATGCCGTCGCTCTTTAGCCCGTCCGCTATGATAATGGGGGCGCCGGTGACGGTGTAGCCGAACCCATGCTCCAGCGCGGTGATGAGATGGTCGACCGAGTTGTGCCTCGATCCCGAGTAAAGCGTGTTGGTGTCGGCGAGGAACGGTTTCGCTCCCTGGGCCTTCACCTTGTCCACCACCCTGCGGACGAACACCGGGTTGATGTAGGTGTCGTTCCCCCTCTCCCCGAAGTGCAGCTTTATCGCGGTCAGATCGTTCTCCTCGATGACCTTGTCCAGACCGGCGTGGTCGAACAGTCTATCGACCTTGTTGACCTTGCTGTCCCTGTCCGACCTCGACCTGAGATTGAAAAAATAGACCTTGCTCGACACGGCCCCGTCTCCTCTGAAGGGGCATCGCAATCCATTCTATTTCAACCGATGGGGCCGCGCACCAGGAAAATAATGACCGGCGCTCAGCGCCGGAACAGGGAGGAGATGCCGTTGACATGCTCTTTGTCCCCCTTGCTGCGGTACTTCCAGGAGACGGCGATGGCCTCCTGCACCATCCGCGCGCCCAGAGCGGAGGTGTTGCCCTTGTCGAAGGGCGGGGATATCTCCACCACGTCGAATCCGACCATGCGCGGGCCCAGCATGCTGATGCACTTCTTGACGTCCAGGGACGTCAGTCCGAACGGCTCGGGGACCCCGGTCCCGGGAGCGAAGGCCGGGTCGATCCCGTCGATGTCCAGGGACAGGTAGATCTTGTCCTTCTTGATGATGTTGAGCGCTCTCTTGAACGCCTTCTCCACTCCTTCCTCGGCGATGGTGTAGGCGTCGATGTACTCAGGCTTATCGTCGAGGGCCGCCTCCTCCTTGGACATGGAGCGTATGCCGAACACCAGGAGGTTGTCCCGGCCCACGTGCTCCGCCGTCCGCCGGGAAACGCAGGCGTGGCTGTACCTCTGCCCCATGTACGAGTCGCGGTAATCCAGGTGGGCGTCGATGGAGATGACCCCCACGTCCTTGAACGCCGTTATGGCTGGTATGGACACGGAGTGCTCTCCGCCCAGGAATATGGGGAACTTGCCATCCCTCACTATCCTCTTGGCGACCTCTCCGGCGGCCTCGACCATCTCCTGAGGGGACTCGTAGTCGCCCAGGTCCCCCATGTCGTGGGTCTTGACATCGTTGAGGTCGATGTTGTGCTCGAAAAGGAACTTCTCGAAATTGTACGATGCCTCACGTATCGCGTTCGGCGCCGATCTCGTACCGGGCCGGTAAGTGGTGGTCCGATCGAAGGGCACGCCTACGATGATGTACTTGGCGTCCTCGTACGACGAATCGGCGCCCAGGAACGTGATGCCGGGCAAGGACATCGTTATACCTTGGTGATCTTCCGCTTGCCCATGGCCACCATGTACAGGACCTCTTCGCCCGCATTGAGCTGGCCCTTGAACTCCTCGTCGATGGGCAACGAGAACTGCTCGAAAGTCTCCAGGTCCATCATTTGGATCTCGTCCCCTGCGATATTCAGGATCTGACCCTTCCGCTTGTCGATCATGGGTATCTGGACCTTATGCTTGACGGGGTGGACGACGCTTCTCTTCTTCCCGTCGAAAAGGCCTACGGCATCTATGCGAGATTTCGCTTCACCGTGCTTCCCTGGCTTGGAAGTGTCAATGGAGAGGATCTTGCAGGGCTCCTCATCGATCAGCATGTAGCGTCCTACTTTGAGTTCCCTGACTTCAGCCTGAGTCCACATAAATATCAATTGACGGAAACCGCCGCCACCATAAATATTTTGCTAGGTTTCGGCGACCCCGCCGAAGCACCAACGCCGCATTTCCCAGATTAATATCGGAGCGGGGCGCTTTTGCGCCCTGCGCCCCCTCACCTGCGCGGATTGTTCCCCTTCCAGGGGCGCCCCTGGCCCCTTCCCCTGTCCTGGCCGCGGAAGCTCTGCGGGGGCCTTGGCCCTCTCCGCGGCCCCTGGGGCCTCTGGCCCTGGAACTTCTGGGGCTCCTTCTTCGGAGGGTCCGGGTACTTCTTCATGATCTCCTCGACCCTCCTGGCGAGGTCCTCGTTCAGCTTGTCGCCGACGAAGCTGCCCTTGTAATAATCGACCCGGGCAGCGATGGCCAGCTTCCCGGCCATGGCTCGGGCGATATTCCCCCTCTGCCACCACGGGGCCCTGTGGACCGTAGGATGCTGGAAGATCACGCCGTGCTTGGGGGGCCTCTTCCCCTGGCGGAGATGGGCGAACAGCGCCTTCTCCGCGCCCAGCAGCTGCACGGTGCCGGACGGCATCCTGGACAGGCGTTTCAGCCCGCCGGCGATGGAGATGAGCCTGGCGCCGAGGCTGGCCCCGACGATGGCGGTGAGGTTGGGAGCGGCGACCTGCATCCTCTCGGAGATATACGCCTCCAGGCGGTCCTTCTCAGCGTACAGCTGCAGCAGGGCGGAGGCGAACTGCCTGACGGTCTCGAGGTCCTGGTCCTCCAGCTCGGAGCCGACCGACTCCAGCTGCAGGTCCAGCGCCGAGAGGACAGCGTCCCTGGAGCCCTTCTCGGCGATGAGCCGCACGTACCTTTCCTCGGCGGCGTAGTCCGCCAGCTCGGGGAAGTGCAGCCCATACCACTCGTGGAGGCGCTCGCTCATCAGGTTGATCATCTCGATGGTGTCGTCCATCGCCCTGACGGCCTGGACGATGAACCGGTCCGGCGGAAGCGGCTCCCTGGTCCGTATCTTCCCCAGCTCGACCATGACCTTCTGCATGAGCTGGGGGGTGTACCCGTAGTCCTCCGGCTT
The DNA here is from genome assembly GCF_000308215.1 of Methanomassiliicoccus luminyensis B10. Lineage (NCBI taxonomy): Archaea > Methanobacteriati > Thermoplasmatota > Thermoplasmata > Methanomassiliicoccales > Methanomassiliicoccaceae > Methanomassiliicoccus > Methanomassiliicoccus luminyensis. The sequence goes on along the minus strand of NZ_CAJE01000017.1, from coordinate 76,669 downwards.
GATGAAAGCGGAGTCGAACACCTCCGGCTTGCCGAGCCTGGACAGGCGCGGATCGGCCACGTGCATGCGCTTCTCCGCGAGCTTCTCCTCCTCCGGGAGCACGTCCCCGCGCTGGATGGCGGCGAGCTTCTCGGCCATCTGCTTGGGGTCCTTGCCGAAAAGGGTGTGGCGGACCACCTTGTCCTTGTCCACAAGGAATACGCCGAACCACTTGGTTACCAGGATCATCGCCAACCTCCAACCCCTCCCTGCCCTTCTACTTTGTCATCCCCGCGATGCGGGCGATCTCCTCTTCCGGCAGGTCGTCGAGGCCGCCCAGCTCCTCGCAGCGCAGCTGCACCGAGGCGATGTACTCCATGGTGTCCATGCGGTTGAAGGCGTCCAGCAGGTCCTTTCCCACTGCCAGGGCGCCGTGGCTCTCCAGCAGGCAGGCCTTGTTCGTCCCCAAGCCCTGGGACACGTTCTTCGCGAGGCCCTCCGACCCCGGGGTGGCATAGGCCACGGTGGGAACGAGCTCGCCCAGCACCATGATGGCCTCTGGGGTCATGGCGGAGCGGAACGGTCGACCCTGCACGGCCAGCACGGTGCAAGACAGGGGGTGGCAGTGGACCACCGCGCCCACGTCGGGGCGGCGGCGGTAGATGCCCAGGTGGAAGGGCGTCTCCATCGACGGCCGCTTCCCCTCCTCGGCCTTGCCGCTCTGGATGTCCACCCTGATCATCTGCTCCGGTCCGAGTATGCCCTTGCACGCCCCCGACGGGGTGATGAGCATGCTCCCATCCTCCAGCCGGACGCTGATGTTCCCCCCGTTGCCGTAGGTGAGCCTCCTCTCCCACAGCATCCGGCCCACCTCGGCCAGCTGCTTCCTTGCCTCTTTCTCGCTCAGAGGTCCCCCTCCTCGGAGAACTGCTCCTTGCGGAGCGCTCCTATCTCCGAGGGCCGCAGGATCCCCATCTCGGTGATGAAGCCGGTGACGTACTTCGCCCTGGTCATGTCGAAGGAGGGGTTCAGCGCAGTGACCTCTTTCGGGGCGATGCGCTTGTTCCCGATCATGGTCACCTCCTCCTCGGCGCGGTCCTCGATGACGATCTCGTCCCCGCTGACGATGCTGAAGTCGAAGGTGGACATCGGCGCGGCCACGTAGAAGGGGACGGCCAGCTCATGGGCCAGCACGGCCTTGTCAAAGGTCCCTATCTTGTTGGCGAAGTCCCCGTTGGCGGCGATGCGGTCCGCTCCGACAATGACCATATTGGTGTCGCGGCACATCATCGCGCCGGAGGCGCCGTCAACGATGACATTGTGCGGTATGCCCTCATTGTACAGCTCCCAGGCGGTGAGCTTCATGCCCTGGAGGCGCGGCCTCGTCTCCGAAACGTACACGAAGATATGCTTCCCCTGGGTCCAGGCGGTGCGGATGGGAGCTAGCGCGGTCCCGATGTCCACGGTGGCCAGCGCGCCGGCGTTGCAGTGGGTCATGATGTTCCACTCCTCGTCAATGAGGTCGGCGCCGTACTTGCCGATGAGCCGGCACTTCTCCACGATCTGGTCGGCGTACCCGTCCGCGGCGTCCACAGGGTCGTCGCCCAGCTCCAGGGAGTTGAGCATGTGGTCCACGGCGTAGAAGAGGTCGTACGCGGTCGGCCTGGTGGCCTTTAAGGTGGCGGCGGCCTCCTGCAGGTCCGCCCCGTTCCTGGCCGCCAGGGCCATGCCGTACGCGGCGGTCGCCCCGATGGAGGGCGCGCCCCTCACGGTCATGTTCTTGATGGCCTCCGCGATCTGGAGGTAGTCGGTGAAGTCCACGATCTTGAACCGTTCGGGGAGGATGCGCTGATCGATCATGCGGACCTTCCCGCCCTGATGCCATACCGCCCTCACTTCCCTGCTTCTCTTGCCCTGAAGAACCCTCATGAGATGACCTCCAAGTCATTCCCATCACCGATACTAAAATCCTCGTATGGCTGGGCATTATTCAGGTAGGCGATCTCGCTTGGACCATCAGGGGCGGTGTGACTCATTAAAGATGGTGGCTTACAAGGCTGAGAGAACTGGTAAGACATTCGTCCAGGTCGATCCCAGGGGCACGAGCCAGGAGCGCTCGTGCTGCGGCGAAATCGTTTCTAAATCGCTTAGCGATCGGTGGCACAACTGTCCCTACTGTGGGTCGCCTCTATCGCGTGACCATGATTCTTCCATCAATATCCTCCAACGAGGTATTGAGAAGGTACGGTAGGAACGACCGGAACTTACGCTTGTGGACAGAATGGCCCTGCCTTATCGAAAGACGAGGCATGCCGTCTGAATGAATCAAGAAGCTCTGTACTGTTAGAACAGTTCACTAGCCATCAGACGAATAATCGTCTTTCCCATCAACTTATTAATATTCAGGCGACGATAAGTGACCACGCTATGAAGAAGAGCACCGCCTTGGACGTTTATTCTACCAGTTCAGGTCTCAAGCAGATCTCCAATCCGGTCCGCCAGAAGATCCTGAGCGAGCTGCAGAGGCGGGACCTCAGCCTGTCGGAGATAGCCCAGCTCACCGGGAAGGCGCAGTCCACGCTGTCGGTGCATCTGGACAAGATGGTCAAGGAGGGCCTGGTGGCGTCGAGGGACGACCCCACCGACAACCGCAGAAAGATCTTCTACCTGGTGTCCAAGCCGGTCGGCAGCTCCGTCGTCCCCCGCGAAGACCTCAGCAAGGCGGTCAGCAACATCGTGGACAAGAGCATCGGGACCCCCTCGTCGTTCCTCAAGGGCGAGTTGCGGGCCATGGTCATCGGGGTCGAGGCCATCGGCCTGAACATGGACCCGGTCCTCAAGGACATCGGCCGGCAGATCGGGGCCACCATATCCAAGCACATGGAGTCCACCGATGTGAAGGGCCTCATCGAGGAGGTCAAGGAGTTCTACGCGCAGCACGAGCTGGGCGAGGTGAACGTGTACTCCCTGATGCCGCTCACCCTCATAATCAAGGACGACTACGACGCTTCGGACATACCGGACGTGGGCAAGACGCTGTGCATTCTGAACGAGGGGATAATGGAAGCGATCTTCGACACCAAGACCGGGGTGCCCCTGAGAGTGACGCATTCGGAATGCTTCGGCACCAAGAGCAACTTCTGCAAGTTCGTCCTCGAGCCGACGCTGTATGATTGATCAACGCTCCCACGTTGTCTGCATGGGACCTTGAGGTCGCGGGCTTTCCCGCCTTCGTAGACGAATCAGTAGGGGCAGAAGCTGCTGCTGGCCGGGGGGTTCTCGGTCAGCGAGCACAGCGGGTCCTGCGAATACACGCCGCGGCCGAAGTAGAACGCGTTGGCCCGGCAGCCCCAGCAGGCCCCCTTGTCGCACGACGTGCAGGCCTCGTCGCCCGACCTCCTGAACTCGGTGAAGAACAATGACGAGGCGTTCGATGATACGATGTCCTCGAAGGTCTGCTCCCTCACCGAGCCGAGAGTGCGGCGCAGGGAGTAGCACGATGACACCTTTCCGTCGAGGGACACGAACACTATGGACCCGCAGTACTGCTTGGGGAAGTCCTGGCAGCCCATGCGCTTTCCTTCCAGGAACAGTTCGTCCCTCGCGGCGTAGGCCGCGTTGACATCGTCGGCGCGGGGCAAAAGGCCGTACAGCTTTCCCGCGTCGTCCACCGGCTTGAGGGTCATCAGGCAGGTGCGCATGCCCAATTCGCTGTACAGCGTGGACATGGTCTGCTTGACATCCTCTACCGTATGCTGCGAGGTCATCATGATCAGGTTACCTATCTCCTCCGGCGGCTTGCCCATATCCTGGAGGAGCTTCACCCCCCGCAGTGTGTCGCGGGTGGTCTTGGGATTGTAAGTGGAACGGATGCTCTGGAGAACGTCAGGATCGAGCGAGTCGAGGTGCACCATGACGAAGCCGCCCTGGGTGAGCTCGATGACCCTCTTGGCGTTGACCACGTCATTGAGCAGCGGGCCGCAGGTCCAGATGTTGTTGGTCAGTCCAGCGTAGCGGGCCGACTGCATAAGCTCGACCCAGTCCGGCCTCTCCAATGGGTCTCCCCCCATCCAGTCTACGTGCTTGATGCCCATGTTGGCGGCGCGGCGGAGCAGTCCCTTGATCTCGCGGGTGGTGAGGGGCTCACCCGGGGAAACGCTCCTCGCATAGCAGTAGGAGCAGTCGGCCGAGCAGTCGGTGGAACACTCTATTTGCAGTCGGAACGGGGTCATCCGGTCGAAGTGGTCCTGTTGGAGCTTGCCCTGCTCCGATCTGCACAACAATATCGTCTCCAGCGCCGAGTCAGTAATGGGCAGTACTTCACTCTCCAGTGCGTATCGGTTGGTCCAGGTACGGAGCTGCTTAATAATCTTTGGTATTAAGGTTAGAAGCCCGCCGATGATATGGGATACTGGTCAGTGGTGCCGTTCTGGCCTCAGTGCCGGTGACGGTGGTGCGAGTCGGGGTAGTGCGAATGGTTATGCTCGAAGGCCTCGTGCACGTGCTCGTGCAAATGCGTTCCCGCTTCCGGCGTCTCGTGGTGATGGTGATGCTCGTCCTCGGAGTGCCGGTGAGCGTGGACCACCCGTTCGTGCCGGTGGCGGTGGGAATGTTTCTCTGTCACCAGGAGATAAGTGCCCAGCGCCATGAGCGCCGCCGCCGGCAGCATTCCGATCGAGACCGCCTCGCCCAGCAGGGGGATGGACACCGCCGCGCCGACGAACGGGCCGAAGCTGTAGAACGCCCCCGTCCGGGAGGAGCCCAGCTTGTCCAGGGCGAAGATGAACAGGACCAGGCTGACCCCGTAGCTCAGCGCGCCGAGCAGGAGCGCCGCCAGCACCTCCGCTCCCAGGCCACTCAGCTGCCCGAGCAGTGCGGCCGAGGCCAGGGACACGCTGCCCGCCACCAGCCCCTTGAGCATGGCGATCTGGGAAGGGTCCTTCCCCGAGATGCGGCTGGTGAGGTTGTTGTCCAGCCCCCAGCAGGCCATCGACAGCACGATCAGCGCCGCCCCCAGGGGGGAGGCGCCGCCCATGGGGCCCAGGGTGAGCAGCGCCCCTCCGGCGGTCATGGCCGCTAGGGCCGCCCAGGTCCTCTTCCCCACCTGCTCCCTGAACACTACCAGGGCGATGACCGCGGTGGCGATGCCCTCCAGGTTCAGGAACAGGGAGGAGGCGAAGCCCGACACCATGGTCAGGCCGGTGAGCATCAGTATGGGGGCGGCGATGCCTCCCGACGCCACGGCCCCGGCGAGGTAGGGAATGTCGCTCCTGACGATAGGGCCGCCCAGCCTCTCTTTCCCCTTTGCCCGGGAAACGGCGCGGAAAGTGGCCAGGCCGATGAACGCGCCCGCATAAAGAAGGCCGGCCAGGGCCACCGGCTCTATGTCCGCCACCAGTAGCTTGGCCACGGGGACGCTGATGCCGAACAGTGCGGCCGATGTTAGTATGTATAAGAAAGGCCGCGCCGAAGCGCTACCCTGCCGGCCCGGAAACATCTCAGGAGGTCCCCTCGGTCCTCGCCGCGGGCTTCCACGGTCGATCGGCCTGCACCGCTCCGTACTCCTCGAAGATGACACGGTCCCCCTCGTACACGGTCATGCCGTACCTCGCCGCCTTCGCTGGGTCGGTGGTGCGCACACCGTTTTCATCGATGAGAGCTATGGTGAAGCGGGATAATGGATGTTCGCTGAGGACCTCCTGTATGTCCTCCCTCAATCCCTCGAACTCCTCTCGGGTCAGGCCGCCCGGTCTGGGCGTTGTCTTCTTTCTGTCCACGATGCACCCCGTTCCCGAAATGTCGAGCGGGGCGATAAAGATGCCCCAATCCATCGATGGAGACCGGAACGGCGACACGACGGTCCGGCTGGATGTGCTGTCAAGAACTTTCCGGCGACAGGGCTGTTCACTTCAATGGAGTTCCGCCTGGCCGATACTGATAAGATGTACTACGATGCCCCGGGAGAAGAGGAGTTCAATCTCTACGAGCATGAAGTATGGATCTCTTGAGCACCGATCTCCTGAGATCTGGCCAGAACAATAATAGCAGAAAAATGTAAAGGGAAGGGGTTTGTGGCATCTCGACTCCGCTGAACCAGATTTACAGCTCGTAGTTCTTGGGGTTGAAGGCAGGCACGTTCTTGTACTCCTTCAGCGCCCAGTCGACGAACTTACCTTCCTCGTCCGGCAGGGACTTGAGGTCGGTCAGGATCTTGTTCAGGGTGTCCTTCTCCTGCCTGCTGAGCTTCAGCTTGCCAGCGTCGTTGGACGCCTTGATGAGCTCGGCGGCCTTGAGACCGGCAGCCTTGGACCTGAGGTAGTAGGAGTTGCCCTCAGATACAATGGCCTGGCCGATCTTGTAGGCGTTGTCGTAGGCAAGAATGAAGGCCTCAGGCGACCTGAAGCGGTCGGAGGCGACATAGATGTCCCTCAGGATCTTGTCCTGCTTCAGCTGCTTGGCTGCGTTCATCAGGGCGGCCTCGTAGCCGATGACGCCGAGCCAGCACTGGACCGAGGAACCACCGAACTCGGGGTGGTACTCCACGGACTCGTTGGACCAAAGGTCAGCGGTCTGAGCGATGAGGTTACCCATCAGATCAGCGTGGGCATCCTGAGCGCCCTTGCCCTCCTGGGCGGACGGGCGGCCGGATATGGCCTTCAGGATCGGTCCCTCGTAGCCGCAGTCCTTGTCCGGACCGGTGGCACCGCACTCGATGGCCACCAGGGTCCTGGAGGCCGCGATGGCACGGGTCACGGCAGCCTGGGTCCTGGGCAGGTCCTTGTCGAGGTAGCCGCCGGCCATGAACATGGAGGTGTTCGCAGAGGCGCAGTAGGTGTCGCCGCCGGCGATGACCTTGTTCTTCTTGGCAACGTCGACGATCTGGGGCCAGATCCACTCCATGTCCAGGGGGCCGAGGTAGCCGCCGCCGAACAGCCAGCCCTTGATGTCCTGCCTGACCACCGCATAATCGGTGATCTCCTTGCCGCCCATGGTCTCCACGGACAGCACATCGGCGCCGTTCGCGGCCGCGACCTCGAAGGAGTCGAGGGTCTTCTCAGGGTACATGTGGTGCTTGTCCATTCCGTACCTGAGGCCTTCCTCGGCCAGCCTGGGGTCAGCGCAGGTGTGCCTGATGGCGGTCGCGATGCCGTACTCGTCGTGGAACTTCTGCAGCACGGCCTTCTGGCCGACTACAACGGGCTTGGCGAACTTCTTGGGGTCGTTACCCATCTGGTGGATCCACTCGTTCTCGAGCTGGACGCCGGGGAACCCGAGGGTCACCGCCCTGTTCATGATGTCAGTGGCGATGTAGTCCACGTACTCCCTGGTCAGGCTCTCGGGGTTCTTCTCAGCACCGGGCCTGGGGGCAAAGTTGACCTCAGGGTAGACAGTGCCGGCACCGACCTTCATGCCCAAGCCGTAGGACACTGGGTACTTGGCCTCACCGAAGATGAGGTCATCAGCGGAAGCGGTTTCCATCTTGGTAAACTTCTTGGTAGCCATTTTTGTCACCTCGTTTAAACCTTCCCCGCCTGGATGGCGTCCCAGTTGTCCCTGATCTTCCTCCAGTCCCAGCCAGCAGTGGCCTTGTTCACGAGGCCAGGTCCGTTGGCGGCCTTCTCAGCGTATACGCCCAGCGGGTAGGACTCCACGTACGACCTGTTGACAGCACCTCCAGCGCAGATGAAGGGGATGTTAATGCCCCTCTCCTGCAGCCTCTCCGCGATCTTGGGGAACGCGGACATGGTGGTGGTCATCAGGGCGGTGCCGGTAACGACCTGAGGCTTGTTCTCCTCAACAGACTTCACCACGGTGTCGACCAGGACATCCCTGCCCAGGTCAACTACCCCGTAGCCGTTGGACTTCAGCAGGACGGCAGCGATGTTCTTGCCGATATCGTGGGGGTCGCCCTCGGCAGCATGCATAACAACGGTGCCCTTCAGCTTCCTGGCGGTGGTCAAGGACTTCTCGGCCAGCTTGATCCCCTTGTCCATGGCGTCGGATGCTACCATGACATGGGGCAGGTAGTAGATACCGCGTCCGTACAGCTCGGCCACGACATCCATTCCCTTCAGCAGCCCGCCCTCGATAACCTGCTCGGGCTTGACGGTCTTCAGAGCCTCAGTGACATCGTCCTGGATGTTCTTCGCCTTCAGGAAAACAACGTCCTCAGCGACCTTCCTAAGAACCGGGTCCTTGGGGAGGATCCTTTCAGCGATCGTCTCAGGCTTGTCCTTCGCATCGGCAAGGATATCGTACCTCGTCAATATCTTGTCGGCGCTTACATTATCAAAGTCTGGCATTTGCTCAACTCCTAAATCCTCTTGGAGGGGCTCGAACTTTGAGACTCAAACCTCCCTCCGAAAAGAACAGCCCGATTTTGAGTATATTAATCTATTGCGAAAATGTAGCCTTGGGAAACTTATATGTGTAAAATATTATAATATAAAAAGTATTATATCACATTGTCTCGACGGGGCCGATTGTTCGGACGATATCTCCCCACGAGAGCTGAAATTGCAATAGCCAGATGTGAAATATCCAAGATTATTGCAATAGAGAAGTCTAGTCAAGCAATATAAACCTAACGGGCATTTGCAATATTCTATTATCGGTATGTAGACCGATACACAGCAATATACATAACATATAATTTAATTAATAATGAGATGTAGAATATTTATTTCCGAATTTAATAATCGGTATCCGACCTTATCTGGATGTATTCACGATTGTTCAGAAAATGCGACATATCAGCTTCGAAGCACCTGTCGAATGTCCTCTTTGCCCCGCTCTTTATCGGACGGTATGATCCGTTCTGCCGCTCCTGACCCGCACGGCGGCGCGGCGTTTTGTATGCCATAGACAATAACGAAAAATGTATAGGGTCGGAGCGGCGGGGAGCGGGCGAGCATAGATAAGGTAACAATCGTTTATGCCATTAGTCCCGTCGGGGAGATCACAGAAGCGTTCGGAGCGTGCAAGATCTCCCCCGAGGTGAGGGGATGAACAGAAGCTACGAGGAAATAAACTCCAAGATAGAGCGGGGCGACGCCGTAGTGCTTACGGCCGAAGAGGTCAAGAAAGTCGTCCAGGAACTGGGGGCTGAGAAGGCGGCCAAGGAGGTCGACGTCGTGACCACTGGCACCTTCGGCGCCATGTGCTCCTCCGGCGCGTTCATCAACTTCGGGCACTCCGAGCCGCCGATCAAGATGTCCAAGGTGTGGCTGAACGACGTCCCGGCCTATACCGGACTGGCCGCCGTCGACGCGTACATAGGGGCGACGGAGCCAGCGGAGGGTACGGGCTCCGAACACGGAGGGGCCCAGGTCATCGAGGACCTGGTAGCAGGCAGGCCGATCAAGCTGCGAGCTACTGCGTACGGCACTGATTGCTACCTCCGCAAGGACATCGAGACCTACATCTCGCTGAAGACGGTGAACCAGGCCTACCTGTTCAACCCGCGCAACATGAACCAGAACGGCGAGGTGGCCACCAACTCTTCCCCTGATCTCCTATACACCCACATGGGGAAGCTGCTCCCCCGATGTGGCAATGCCACGTACAGCAGCGCCGGCCAGCTGTCCCCGCTATTGAACGATCCTGCGCTGCGTACCATCGGCATGGGCACCAGGATCTTCCTGGGCGGGGGCATCGGGTACGTGGCATGGGAAGGGACGCAGTACAAGACCAACGTTCCGATGAGGAACGGGGTGCCGGCCTCCTCGGCCAGGGCGCTGGCGGTGATCGGCGACCTCAACGGCATGAGCACTAGTTACGTCAGGGCGCTGTACTTTCACAAGTACGGGTGGTCCCTGGGGCTGGGGATAGGGGTCCCCATCCCCATACTGGACGAGGACCTCATGAGGTCCGCGGCGATCACCGACGACAAGATCTTCGCCCCCGTCATCGATTACGCCGAGCGCTCTCGTGCTCGAACGCCGCTGAAGGAGGTGTCCTACGCCGAGCTCAAGAGCGGGGCCATCGAGATCGACGGCAAGGAGGTGCGGACCTCCTCGCTGTCCTCGTACCGCAAGGCCAGGGACATCACCGTGGAGCTGAAGAAAATGATCCTGGAAAAGAAGTTCACCCTCACCCCGCCGGTGGAGGTGCTGCCGAAGGAGCGGGTCCAGAAGCCTCTGGACCTCCGCTCCCCGACGGAGGTGTGAACATGGCCGAGAGAAAGTTCATCCTGCTGTTCACGCCGGACCGGGTCAGCACGCCGGTGACCTTCCGCCTTGCGCGAGAGTACAATATCGATTTCAACATCCTGAGGGCAGAGGTCAACGAGCAGGGAGGCAAGCTCATACTTTCCATGTCCGGGGACCGGGACGAGATCAGGAAGGCCCTCGCCTATCTCGAAAAGGAAGGCGTGCACGCGGGCGAGCTCGACCGGTACGTGGTCCTCGACAGTTCAATGTGCACCGACTGTTCGCTGTGCGTATCCATCTGTCCGGCGATGGCCTATCGCCTGGACCGCCAGACCTGGAAGGTGCACCTCGACCACCGGAAGTGCATCGCCTGCGGCATGTGCCTGGACGTCTGCCCCGCCCGTGCCATCAGCAAGAACGCGGCCGTGCTCGATTCGCCCTGAGCGGCCGGTCTTACTCTCTTCCGGCCGGCTCCTGCTGGGTGACGCAGTGGAACCCGCCGTAGCCGTAGATCAGGTCCCGGGCGGGGATGGGCACGACCTCCCGGCCGGGGAAGCAGCCTTCCAGGATCTCCAGGGCCCCCTGGTCGGCGGGATCATTGAACACCGGAACGAGAACGACCTTGTTCCCGATGTAGAAGTTGGCGTAGCTGGCCGGCAGCATCCTTTCCTCCTCCGGCAGGGGGATGGGCTCGGGCATGGGGAGCTTCAGCACCTCCAGCTCGCCACCGCGGGAGTCCCTGTACCGGTCCAGGATGTCCAGGTTGGTCCGTAGCACCTCGGGGTTATGCCCCCCTCCCGTCTCCGAATGAGCGCACACTATCGTACGCGAGCTCACGAAGCGGGCGAAATCATCGACGTGCCCGTCGGTGTCGTCCCCCTCGATGCCGGACTTGAGCCATACTACGTCCGGCGTACCGATGTACTCTTCGAGGTACTTCTCGATCTCCTCCCTGCTCAGCTGGGGATTGCGGTTCTTGTTCAGCAGGCACTGCTCGGTCGTCAGGACGGTGCCCCTGCCGTTGACGTCAATGGAGCCGCCCTCCAGCACGATGCCGGGGCGGAACACTCTCACTCCGGTGCTCTGCACCACGTCCTCGCCGGCCACGTCGTCGTACATCAGGTCGTCGTACTTCCCGCCCCAGGCGTTGAACCTCCACTTCACCGCCGCCTTCTCCCCGCTGTCCCTGTTCAGCAGGAAGGTCGGCCCGTAGTCCCGGATCCACACGTCCGAGCTCTTGATGCGCGGCAGCTCCACGTTATCGAGCGCCGCCCCGGACCCCCTCAGCAGCTTCAGCACCCGGTCCGCGGTGGCATCGTCGTTCACCAGGACCTTGACCTTCTCGCCGGGGCTCAGGGCGGCGATCATCTGGACGTAGATATTTTCCACCGCGCCCAGGACCTCGTCCGGGAAGGTCAGGGGGTTCTTCGGCCAGGACAGCCAGGTGGCGTCATGCTTGGCCCATTCCTCGGGCATGTGATAGTTCAATGATCTGGGGGTCTGCTTCTCCATACGATGCACCTCGTCGGATCGGGCCTACGCCCCGTCGACGATCTTCGAATAGCATTCCGGCCGGCGGTTGTGGAAGAACCTCCAGCCCTCCCGCACCTTCTCGCCGTGCTCCAGGTCCACCGTCGCCAGCACGATCTCCTCCCGGTCCGACCCTCGGGCGAGGGTTTTTCCGAAGGCGTCGATGACGAAGCTGCCACCCCAGAACTCCATGTCGCCCTCGCTGCCCACCCGGTTGCAGGCGGCCACGATCATGCCGTTGGCTATCGCGTGGCCGCGCATGACATTCTCCCAGGCCGCGTGCCAGTCGCCCTCGGCCTGCTCGATCCCTCTTACCGTGCCGATGGCGGTGGGATAGAAAACCATGTCAGCGCCCAGGAGGGCGTTGGAGCGGGCGGCCTCGGGGAACCACTGGTCATAGCAGATCATGACCCCGATGCGGCCTTTGTCGGTGCCGAAGACCCGGAACCCGGTGTCGCCGCGGTCGAAGTAGCTCTGCTCGAAGAAGTCCTCGTCGTGGGGGATGTGGGTCTTGCGGTACTTGCCAAGCATCGCGCCCTGCTCATCGAACACCGCGGCGGTGTTGAAGAGCTTGTCCCCGGCGCTCTCGTAGATGGAGCCGCCGATGACGATCACGCCGTGCTCCTGGGCCGCGGCGGACAGCGCTTCGGTCGCCTTTCCCGGTATGGTGTCGTGCGGCGCCGTCTCCCTCTTCCTCTCCCCTGAGGTGTCGTACTGGGGGAAGTAGGTGGTGAGGAACAGCTCCGGCAGGCAGATGATCTCGGCCCCCCTCTCGGCGGCTTCGCCGATCATCTTCACTGCCTTGGAGAGGTTGGCCTCGGGCTGGGGGGACATGCTCATTTGGACAAGACCGATCACGACCTCATGCCTGCTCATCTCGACATCACCTGGACCTGCTCAGCGATGCAATGAAGAACAGCTTATAAATCCTATTGTCGGAAAGCCCGGTTTCTCCATCGTTGGATCTCGGCGGTCAATGCGCTGGATGGGCCGAACAGCATTGCACTGAACACATGAGGCTCTCGGGCGCCTCGCGCGAGGGAAGGCGCTCTCCCCGATGGCAGAACGGCTGGAGTTCAGGACCGGCTCCCGAAAACGCTCACGGAGGCACGATGCACAAGCCCGCGGTACTGCGAGCATCCGATGAGATCTTTGCTGGTCCGCCTCGGGCTCGGCGCCCCTCATTCCGTGATGCCGATGCCGCGCAGCCGCTCCAGGGCGAAGGCGGCGCTCTCCCTCACCAATACGCTGCGGTCCTCCCGCAGCGCGGCGAGCGGCTCCACCGATGAGGAGAAGCCCAGCCCTATCTTCTCGGCCATCCGCCCCAGGGCCCAGGCGGCCATCCCCCGTACCTTGGCGTCCCGGTCACCCAGCAGCAGGTTCAGGCGCTCCAGGGTCCCCACGGCCCCGATCCTCATGCCCGCTAGCTCCCCGAACGCCCACGCGGCGTTCTCCCTGACCTCCGCGTCGTCATCGTGCAGGGCATTGTTCAGAGCCTCCAGCGGCCAGCAGGCCTCCTCCTTGTTCTGGGCCAGCTTCCCCATGATCCAGGACGCCTTCCTGCGCTCCTCCGGCTCGGGCGCGTGCAGCAGGGGGATAAGGCAGGCGACCGCTCTCCCGTCCATCTTCTTCTCCCGGGCCAGGGACTCCAGGCGCTCCAGCGCGGCCGATCGGACCGAGGGGGTCAGGGCGAGGGCCTCCTTGCAGACAACTAAAAGCTCGTCGTCCATGCTCACCTCTTCCGCGGGACCGCCGGCCTTTCGGCGTAGAAATCGCAGCTGGGGTAATCCCTCTCCGGGCAGCAGACGTCGTAGTCCTTCAGCTTCAGCACGTCCGCGCGTATCCGGCGGGCCTTGCAGCTGGAGCACCGTCCGTCGTCGGCGTGCCAAAGGCAGCGGGCCCTGGGACTTTGGTCCTCCGGCATCGAGGGCGTGTAGGAGCCCTGCGGAGCATATACCTTGCGAGGCCCCGAAGGCCCGCTATTGGCAAGGTACAAGTCCCCGCGGGTCCAATCGTTCACGGACGGCGGAGAACATGAGGCGGCGGTCCCTTTATTTCACGGAGCCGAGAAGAGTGGAGGTGATGGAGGAGGACACCCCCTCCCCCAGCCCGGGAGAAGTGCTGGTGGAGACCCTCGTCTCCGGCGTCAGTGCCGGCACCGAGATGCTGTTCTACCGGCACCACCTGGACGAGGGGACCAGGCTCGACACCGCCATAGGGTCGCTGGACGCTCCCCTGCGGTATCCCTTCAAGTACGGCTACTCCGCGGTGGGCAGGGTCGTGGGGGCCGGGGAGGACGCTCCGCACGGCCTGATCGGCCGCACCGTGTTCGCCTTCCACCCTCACGAGAGCCACTTCACCGCGCGCCCGGAGGAGCTGGTGCCGGTGGCCGAGGGGATCGGGCCGGAGGACGCCATATTCCTGCCCAGCGTGGAGACCGCCCTGTCCATCGTCATGGACGGGGCGCCCATGATGGGCGAGGACGTCGTGGTCATAGGGCAGGGGGTCATCGGCCTCCTGACCACCGCGCTGCTGTCGAGGCATCCGCTGTCGTCCATCATCACGATGGACCGCTACCCCAAGCGCCGGGAGATGTCCGGGCTGATGGGCGCCGGTATGTCCCTGGAGCATGGCATCCCTCCCGCCGAGCTGGTGCGCCGCGCCGGCCTGGGGAGGCGGAAGGCCGACCTGGTGTTCGAGCTGTCCGGGGACCCCGCGGCCATGGAGTACGCCACCCACGTCGCGGGCTTCGAGGGGCGCATCGTGGTGGGTTCCTGGTACGGGAACAAGGAGGCGGTGGTGAACTTCGGGGAGGATTTCCACCGCAACCGGCTGAGGATCGCGAGCAGCCAGGTCAGCACCGTTCCCTCGTCCCTGTCGGGACGATGGGACAAGCGCAGGAGGCTGGACCTGGCGTGGAAGGCGCTCGCCGAGGTCCGGCCCCGCCGCCTCATCACCCATAGGGTGGACATCGATGACGCGGCGAGGGCGTACGACCTCATCGATCGCAACGGGGAGGACGTGATACAGGTCATGCTGGACTACCGAGGAGGGAATTGAGATGTACTCGACTTCGCTGAGGAAGGAACTGATCGCGCAGCACCACATGCCCAACGCCTCCGGGAGGGAGAAGGAGGTCCACAGCCACCGGTACACGGTCGAGGTGACGGTGCGCGGAAGCTCGTTGGACCACAGCGGCTACCTGGCGGACCTCGACAGGATCGGTGAGGTGCTCGACGGGATACTGAAGCTGTACTCGGACCGCACCCTGAACGACCTGCCCGATTTCCAGGAAGCGGCGCCGAGCATCGAGAACCTGGCCTTCGCCATCTGGGGGCGTTTCGTCGCCGCCGATGACTGGACCAGCGTGTCCACGGCCAAGGTCGCGGTGTGGGAGAGCGAGGCGGCCTCGGCCTCGTACGAGGAGAGGGTCAGGGATTGAGGGCCGCCCTGGTAATCTACGGCTCTATCGATTCCCGGAGCGGGGGCTACCTCTACGACCGCATGCTGGTGAACGAGCTCGAATCCCGGGGGCATGATGCAAATATTATCTCCCTACCTCTGAGGCGCTATCCCTTGGGCGCCTTGGACAACCTGTCCTCCCGGACGTTGGAGGAGATGACCGGCGCTTCCCCGGACGTGCTGCTCGAGGACGAACTCTGCCATCCCTCCCTGTTCATGTTGAACCGCCGGTTCCGGGAGCGTTCGCCCGCTCCCATCATCTCGATCGTCCACCACCTCGCCTGCTCGGCCGAGAGGTCGGCGCGGCGGAGGGCATTGAGCCGCGCCCTGGAGAAAAGGTACCTCGGGTCGGTGGACGCCTTCGTGCTCAACAGCAACGATTCGAAGGAGGCCGTCAGCGGGCTGCTGGGCAAGAACATCACGGGCGTGGTGGCCTGCCCCGGCAGGGATCGCGCCGAGATCGAAGGAAGGGCAAAGGACTTCCGGTCCGGAAAGCTCCGCTTATTGTATGTAGGCAACATCCTTCCGCACAAGGGCCTGGACGTGCTGGTCCGGGCCGTGGCGATGCTCAAGGACGAGGATGTGAGCCTTGATGTCGTCGGCGCGCCGGCGGACCGGAGCTTCTTCCGGAAAGTGGAGAGGACCGTCAGGAAGGAAGGTCTCGGCGATCGCATTGCTTTTCACGGCTACGTCCCGAGGCCAGCGCTCGATGAGATGCTGGAGGACGGCCATGTTCTGGTGGCCCCCTCCTTCCACGAGGGGTATGGCATCACCTGCGTGGAAGCGTGCTGCCACGGGGTCCCCGTGATCGCCTCCGACGTCGGAGGCCTGAAAGAAACGGTGCCCCCTGAGGTCGGATATCGGGTGCCCCCCGGGGACCCCGCCGCCCTGGCCGGGCGCATCTCCTTCCTGGATCATAACCGTGCAACTCTGGAGGCGCTCTCCTCGACGGCCCGGGAGCACGCCGCATCCCTGCCGTCCTGGGAGGACAGCATGGGCAGGGCCGTGGACTTCATCGAAGAACAGGCGTCCCGTGGGCGCGCACCGCTGTGATAATTATGCCGCGCCGTCCGTCCGGCCCGAGCGTCCCGGTTCACATCCCTCTCTGATCGCGCTCCGAGCCCTTTATGCAATAGCTCGTATGCGTCAACCCCATCTCGCTGGATACCGGGCAGTCGGAGCATATGCAGCCCTTGTTGGTCGTGTCGCAGCTCTGCGGCCTCCCCTTGCTGCAGAACAGCGCCTGCTGCCTGTCGCGGTTGTCGTCGGTGTAAGAGGGGCATTTCCCACATATGCACATGGTCAGCTTCTGGTCCATGTCCTGCGCTTTTTCCTCCGGCCTCATCAACATGATCTTCTGCTGCATAGATTGGAACTTGTCCATAAATCCCCACTCCGTCCTGTTTAAATTCGAGCCGGCATTTTATATAGTTACTCTCGTCAGCAACGGTGTCTTTCGCGGGGAGTTCAAACCTTCTTAATGGTCTCGAACGTATTGAAGTCGGGGCGGGTCACCAAGGAATAGATTATGGTCAGGCCCTCGTAGAATGCGACGGGGAGCTGCAGGAACAGGAGGAGCGCGGAGACCCTCAGCGAGCCATGGTATGAGGCGCCGTACTGATAATAGATATAGAAACAGGCCGTGTTGATGATCCAGAAGGGCGCGAGATGGGGCGTCAGGGCCGGCGCGAAAATAATGGTGTACGGGAGGATAAGAAAACCGATTATTCCGGTCACCCCCGCTATGTAAAGATACACGTACATCAGATAGACCTTGAGACTCAGGCCCCTGACCTTCCCCTCGTTCCGGAATATCGACCAGAACCATCTTCTCCTCTGCTTGAAAAAGTCCCGGACACTGGTCGGCGGGGCGATCCAGATGTTCCCCTGTGGCATGAGGCCGAACCTGTAGCGTCTGGAGATCTCCAGCCCCATCATGAGGTCCTCTGCCCCGTAGGTCCCGAAATCCCAGCCTATCTCCTTCTCCACGTCCGCCCTCACTACCAAGCCCTCCCCGTGAACGAACTTCGGCCTGTCCCATATGTTGAAATGCTTACACCACGCCTCGCAGTTGGATATCCTCACGATGTCGGCCAGGGACGAGAATAAACTCCGCCCGAACTCCCTGAGCCGGATGCTCCCCTGCCCGCCCTCTTCGGTCATGCTGTCGATCACATACTCCAAGTATTCCTTGGAGACCATGCTGTCGTCGTCGAGGTGGCAGATATAGGTCTCCTTGCCGAGGCCATTCCCGCCCATCCACTCGATCCCGTACTGGAGAGCGCGCATTTTGTTCCTGGAGCCGTGAGCGCACTGGTAGTCCTTCGGCACCACGATCTCCTGGCAGCTGTACCTGAAAGTGTCACTCTCCTCCTTGATCACGTACATTCTCAGGTCCAGACCGTAGCCCATCGTCGTCGCTATGATCTTCTCCACTACGTCGGTGGCATTGCCATTGGTGGTAATGGCCACCACGAGCTTGTTCTTGACATCCAGCTTCGGGTACTGCTTCTCTTCCAGCCCCCTCAGCAAAATGACGCTTCGAGCAACGAGGAACATCTGGTACAGGCCGAGCGGGGTATATGAAAGGATGATGATGGCATAGAGCAACAGGACATGATCGATCATGGCGGCACCTGGCTTTCCCGAACCCCTCAGGCCACGAGCGCTTTCACCCCTCACCACACAACGATCCAAGGGCCTGACCAAGGTCCCTCTCCGTATCACCGCCCGTTCGTCGCACCAATGAAATAGAACGGAATCCGGCCGGTATTTATCCTCTTTGATGCCCGCGCATTGGTTGCCGGAATGCCCAGCGCCATGATCGGTCCCCGATGGGGGGGGGGGACGGTCCGTTGCCAGGCCCGAGGCCGCCAACTTCCGGCATCCGATTGGAAAAAGACTTCAAGAGGTAGCCGTATACACGCGGTTGAAAGGGGCTCAGGGAATGGAAAAAGGAAGCGTGCAGACCCTCGCCATCGCCATCGCGGCCGTCGTGCTGATGGCGGCCGGCATCGCCGTCACGGTCCAGCCGGAGGACGACGATGTCGTCCGGATCGGGGTCCTCCCGGTGATCGACACCCTGCCCCTTTACGTCGCCCAGGAGCAGGGGCTCTTCGAGAAGGAAGGCGTGAAGGTCGAACTAGTCCAGTTCAGCAGCGCGGCCGAGTGCATCACGGCGTTCACCGCGGGCAAGATCGACGGCTATTTCGGGGACCTCATGAAAACGCTGATCCTAAAAAGTTCGGGCGAGGACGTGAAGGTCGTCACCATAGCTCACCATACCTCCGACCACCGGATGTTCGCCTTATTGGCTCCGCCGGGGGAAGGCGAGGTGGGGCTGTCTGATATCGGGGGGATGGAGGTCGCGACCTCTACCGGCACCATAGTGGAGTACCTGCTGGATGAGATGCTCGCCGAGGCCCCCTCCGATGTAACGAAGGAAGAGGTGCCGGCGATCCCTCTGCGCAGGGAAAGCCTGAACCAGGGCATGCTGGCCTTCCTTCCCGAGCCGTTCGTCACCGTGGCCTTGAACGCGGGGGCCCGGGAGGTCGCCAACGACACCTCCTATAACATCACCACCAGCATCATCGCGCTGAGGGGCGGGTTCGTGTCGGAACACCTCGACCTGGCGAAAGGGTTCCTCGCCGCCTACAACGAGAGCGCGGCCCTGGTCAACCAGGACCCCACGCGATACGCCGACATACTGAAGAGCAAGCTCTCCTTCCCTGGATCACTGATAGGCACCTTCGACTTCCCGCCCCTATCGGGGCCGGCCCTCCCCAGCGAGGAGGAAGTGGACAAGGTGCAGGAGTGGATGATCGGCTATCCTTCGGGACCCAAGCTGGCCTCCAGGATACCGTACGAGAGCATCATGGCTGTGGAGCTGTACGAGTGAGGCAAATGATCGAAGTGGAGCATCTGGACAAGGAGTTCGACCGGGGGTTCAGGGTGATCGAGGACCTGTCGTTCTCGGTGGGGAAGGGCGGCTCGCTCACCGTCATCGGCCCCTCGGGCTGCGGCAAGACCACCCTCCTGTACATCCTTTCCGGTCTCACCAAGCCCTCCGCCGGCAGGGTCACCGTGAACGGGGGGACGGTGGACGGCCCCTCCGAGGACGTGGCGTTCATCCTCCAGGACTTCGGCCTGCTGCCGTGGAAGACGGTGCGGGAGAACATCTGCCTGGGGATGAAGATACGCAAGGTGGCCGGGAGCGAGCAGAAGCTCCGCTCCGATGCGCTCATGCGCGAACTGGGCCTGGAGGAGCACCGGGATGATTACCCCGTCCGGCTCAGCGGGGGCGAGAGGCAGAGGGTCGCCATCGGCCGGGCGCTGGCATTGGAGCCGAAGATCCTCCTCATGGACGAGCCCTTCTCATCCCTTGATACGCTCAACCGGGAGAAGCTGCAGGACGCCCTGCTGGACATCCGCGGCCGGACCGGGCTGACCACCGTGATGGTCACTCACAGCATCGAGGAAGCGGTCTTCCTGGGGGACGACATCTTGGTGCTGGGCGGACGCCCCTGCTCCAGGAAGGCCCTGATCCCCAATCGCCGGGCGGGGACCAAGGGCTACCGGGAGGACGAGTCGTTCTTCTCCGCCTGCAAAGAGGTGCGGAGGGCGGTGGAAGCACTATGAACCGACAGAGGCTCCTGGGGTACATCCTATCGCTGGCCGTCTGCATCCTGGTGTGGAAGCTGGCCGCGGTGGTCATCGATTCCAACGTCCTGCCCGGGCCCGAAGAGACCTTCCTGGCGTTCTTCGACGCCGCCCAGACGGGGGCGTTCTGGTCCGACTTCTTGATAAGCACCTACAGGGTCGCGGTGAGCATAGCGGTCGCGTGGCTGCTGGCATTCCCCCTGGCCGTGTTCATCGGCTACCGGCGGAGGGTGGACCGGTACGTCAGCCCCCTGATCTTCCTGACCTACCCGATCCCCAAGATGGCCTTCCTGCCGGTGATCATACTCCTGTTCGGCCTGGACGACCTCTCCAAGATCATCCTCATCACCATCATAGTCTTCTTCCAGATACTGGTGACCACCAAGGAGGGGGTCAGCGGCATCGACCAGAAGTACATCGACTCGATGCGCTCGATGAACGCCAGCGAGGGGGACATCCTGAGGGAGGCGATAGTCCCCGCCGCCCTCCCCAGCAGCTTCACCGCACTGCGCATCGTCACCGGGACGGCGATATCGGTGCTGTTCTTCACCGAGTCGTTCGCCGGCTCCTCCGGCCTCGGCTACTTCATCGTGAACGCCTGGAACTGGGGGCAGTACACCCAGATCTACGTGGGCATCCTGGCCATGAGCCTCCTGGGCATCGTGTTGTACGAGGCCTTTACCTTCGCCGAGAGGAGGATGTGCCGGTGGAGGGAGGCGCCCGAGGAGGCCGCGGACAGCCCGCTCCTGGCCAAGGCCGCGACGTACGCCCGCATGATCAAGGTCAGTCATACCGTCTTCGCGCTGCCGTTCGGCCTGGCCGCCCTGGTGATCCTGGGCCGTGATCACGCCGTCACCTTCGAGATGGTGTTCTGGGCGATACTGGCCATCGTGGGCGCGAGGTCCGCGGCCATGGGCTTCAACCGCATAGCGGACGCGGCCATCGATGCCAGGAACCCCAGGACGAAGGAGCGGCACATCCCCTCCGGTTCGCTGACGACAAGAGAGGCGACCGCCTTCGTGGCGCTGTCCTCCTTCCTGTTCATCGGTTCGGCGGCGATGCTCTCATGGACCTGCTTCATATTGTCGTTCCCGGTGCTGGTCTTCCTGTTCGCGTACTCCTATGCCAAGCGCGTCACCTGGGCCAGCCACCTGATGCTGGGGCTGGCTATCGGCATGATGCCCCTGGGCGTCAGCATCGCTATCACCGGCGGGGCATCGCTGGAGGTGCTCGTGCTCAGCATGGGCCTGATGCTGTACATCGCCGGCTTCGACATCCTGTATTCCTGCCAGGACGTGGATTTCGACCGCAGGGAGGGGTTGTTCTCGATGCCCGCGAACCTCGGAGTGGACCGGGCGATGGCCATATCGTCCGCGCTCCACGCCGCGAGCGTACTATGCCTGGCCTCCCTCTATTGGCTGGTGCCGCTCAGCCCCGTCTACCTGGCGTTCACAGCCGCGATCGTGGTCCTGTTCGTCCTGGAGCATCGCCTGGTCCGGCCCGACGACCTCTCCAAGATCGACGTGGCCTTCTTCAACGTCAATAGCGTTATCTCTGTCCTGGTGTTCGCCTCCATATTGTTCGGGGTGGTGATGGCATGAGCGAGAGCGGCGATGTTGGAACGAACGGAGCGGCCATTGACAAGCGGCCGGAGACCATAGGGGGGCTGTTCGACGCCATCACCCCGACGTATGACAACCTGAACCGCATGATGTCGATGTCGGCGGACATCATGTGGAGGAAGCAGGGGCTCGACAGGCTGGACATCCAGAAAGGGGACGAGGTCCTGGACATCGCCACCGGCACCGGGGACATGGCCATCCAGGCCGCCGGGAGGACGGAGTGCTCCATCGTGGGCATCGACCTCTCCAAGAACATGATGCTGGAGGCCGAGAGGAAGTGGGGGCGGCAGAAGGTCAAGGGACGGTACTCCCTGGTGAAGGGCGACGCTCTGGCGATGCCCTTTCCCGACGGCACCTTCGACAAGGCCATGGTCGCGTACGGGATAAGGAACATGGTGGACATCGACAGGTTCGTGGGAGAGGTCCACCGGGTACTGCGCCCGGGCGGAAGGTTCCTGGTGCTCGAGCTCTCGGTGCCGGCGTGCAGGATCACCCGCCCGATATACCTCCTGTACCTGACCAGGATAATGCCGCTCATCGGGAGGTTCCAGTCCGGGAACCAGGCCGCTTACGAGTACTTGCGGGACTCCATCCTGACCTTCCCGGCTCCGGACGAGGTGGAGCGGCTCATGGAGCGCAAGGGCTTCAGGATCGTGAGCTCGGTGCCGCAGACGATGAACATCTGCCACCTGTACGTCATGGAGAAGGGCCGTGACAGCCGCGTTCCGTGACCTGAGGGACTTCCTCTCCCGCCTCGAGGCGGAGGGTGAGCTACTGCGTGTCAAGGCGGAGGTGTCCCCCGAGCTGGAGATAACGGAGATCACCGACCGCATGTCCAAGAGCCCCGGCGGCGGCAAGGCGCTGCTGTTCGAGAGGGTAGAGGGCAGCGGGTTCCCGGTCCTCACCAATGCCTTCGGGAGCGGGGAGAGAATGTCCATGGCCCTGGGGGCCCAGGACCTTGACGCGCTGGGTGCCAGGGTCTCGGGGCTTCTGGACATGAGGCCGCCCGCCACGTTCCGGCAGAAGGCCGCTCTCCTCCCGGAGCTGCTGTCCCTTTCGAAGTGCCTCCCCCGGGTGAGGAGGATGTCGCGGCCCCCCTGCCAGGAGGTCGTGCTGGAAGGGGACGACGTTGACCTCGGTCTGCTGCCGGCGCTGAAGTGCTGGCCCCAGGACGGCGGCAGGTTCATCACCCTGCCCGTGGTCTTCACCAAGAGCCTGGAAGGGAAGCGCAACGCGGGCATGTACCGCATGCAGCTGTTCGACCGCCGCACCACCGGGATGCATTGGCACGTGCACAAGGACGGGAGCCATTACTTCGACGGGTACAGGAGGGCGGGGAAAAGAATGGAAGTGGCGGTGGCCATCGGCACCGATCCCGCGGTCACCTACGCCGCCACCGCCCCCATGCCCCAGGGCCTCGACGAGATGCTCCTGGCCGGCTTCGTCCGCGGCTCGCCGGTCGACCTGGTGAAGTGCCGGACCGTCGACCTGGAGGTCCCGGCAACCGCCGAGTTCGTGCTCGAGGGATACGTCGACCCGGAGGAGCGGAGGACCGAGGGCCCCTTCGGCGACCATACTGGCTACTACTCGCTGCCGGGCGAGTACCCCGTATTCCACGTCACCGCTCTCACGCACCGCCGGGACGCCATCTACAGCGCCACCGTGGTCGGCCGTCCTCCCATGGAGGACTGCTACATGGCGAAGGCCACCGAGCGGGTGTTCCTCCCGCCGCTGCGCATGATCGTGCCGGAGATCGTCGACTACTGGATGCCCTGGGAGGGGGTGTTCCACAACATCGTGGTAGTAGCCATCAGGAAGGAGTACCCCATGCAGGCGAGAAAGGTCATGAGCTCGCTGTGGGGTAACGGCCAGATGAGCTTCGCCAAGATGATCGCGGTGGTGGACGACGCCTCCCTGCTCAGGGACAAGAAAAGGCTGCTCGCCCACCTCCTTGACGCCATGGACCCGTGGAGCGACCTGGTGGTGACGGAGGGAATGCTCGACGTCCTGGACCACTCCGCCCCCCATGCCCTGTACGGCGGCAAGCTGGGCATCGACGCGACGGCCCGGCTGGCAGGGGAGCCTCCCCGGGGGAAGAAGAGGTTCGGGCGCACCGGCTCCGGGGAGGAGACGATCGCTTCGCTCAGGGCCCTGGACCGGGGGTTCGTATCCTGCCGGGCCATCGCGCCCGGGTCAAGGAACCCCCTGCAGCTCATCGCCCTGAGGAAGGGAGGGCAGAGCACGAACCATTTCATCGGCAGGCTCGCCGAGGCCGGGAGGACCGCCGATCAGGGCGTGGTCGTCCTCTACGACGACATCGACCTCGCCGACGACTCCCTGGTCCTTTGGAGATCGTTCAACAACATCGACCCCCTGAGGGACATAAGGATCGGCGAGAGGAGCGTCATCGTGGACGCCACCAGGAAGGGGCCGGCCGATGGCTTCGCCCGGGAGTGGCCGGACGAGATCGAGATGTCCGCCGAAGTGAAGAAGAGAGTGGACCAGAGGGCCAAAGAGATCGGCCTTTGACCCCCCGCCCCGTACTTAAGAGGTCCCCGGGATCACGGTCGGTCCTTGGCATCGGCCGTGGGCGCCTCGCTCTCGATCCTGATGAGGTCGCCCTGCTTCGCGTTCTCGTACTCGGGCGCCCCCTCCTCCTTCCCCTGGATCTTCTTGAACAATATGCACAGCAGGAATATGCCGATGCTGCACAGAACGATGGCGCCGCCCGTGGCGACATCGTAGACGAATGAGGCCACCAGGCCCGCCACTACCGCCATGGCGCCGAGAACGACGCTGATGGCAACGGTCCCCCGGAACGACCTCGAGAGCTGCATCGCCGAGGAGGCGGGGATGATGATCAGGGCGGATACGAGGAGCGAGCCGACGATCTTGATCGACACCACCACGGTGAAAGCGAGCACGACGTTGAACGCCAGGTCGAGCCAGAACACCGGTATCCCGGACAGCCTGGCGCCCTGTTCGTCAAAGGTCATGTGCATCAGCTCCTTGAAGAACAGGAGCACGAACGCCAGCACGGCGAGGGACAGGCCGACGATCAGCGTGAGATCGCTGTTGGAGATGGTCAGGATGGAGCCGAACAGGTAAGAGAACAGGTCCACGCTGAAGCCGCCGCTGAGGCTCGCCAGCACTGAGCCCAGGCCGAGGCCGAAGGCGATCATGATGCCGATGGCCATCTCCGAGTACACGATCTTCTTGCGCTGCATGTAGGAGATGGCGAAGATGCCCACCAGCGACATCAGGAGGGCAGTGTCGAGAGGGTACACCGACATGAACAGGCCCAGGGCGATGCCGCCGAAGGAGAGGTGGGCGACCCCCTCGCCGATGAGCGCCGCCCGCCTCAGCACAATGAACACTCCCAACAAGGAGCACAGGGCGGCCGCGAACAGCCCGCCGATGAAGGCGCGCTGGAAGAAGGCGTACTCGAACATGTTGATAAGGTCGTTGATCTCCAGCATGTTCTCACCCATGGTTGTGGCCTACGCAGCCGTCGCGCTCGTGGTGGAACACGAAGGTGAAATGCTCGCCGTAGGCGTCCCTCATAGCCTGGTGAGGGTCCGTTCCCTCGGTGATCTCGGTGAACTCCAGCTTGCGGTTGACGATGGCCAGCTTATTGGCCTGGCACATCACGCTGGAGATGTCATGGGAGACGGTGATGACCGTCACTCCCCTTTCATCCCTCAGCTTCCGGAGCAGCTTGACGAAGCGGTCCTGGATGCCGACGTCCAGCCCGCTGGCCGCCTCATCGAGGATGATCAGCTCCGGCTCCCTGACCAGCGCCTTGGCGATGAAGATGCGCTGCTTCTGCCCGCCGGACAGCTCGCTGATCTTCTTCCCCCTCACATTGTCGATGCCGACCAGCTCCATGGCCTCGCGGACCGCCCTCTTGTCATCGGAGGAAAGCCTGCGCCCCAGCCTGTTGCGGGTGATGCACCCCAGGCGCACGATCTCCTCCACCGTGGCGGGGAACAGGGGATCGAACTGGATGGCGTGCTGCGAGACGTACCCGATCTTGTGGTGGTCCCTGAACTTCCCCAGCTCGGTACCGAACAGCTTCACCGAGCCGGAGGCGATCTTGACATTGCCGAGCATCGCGTTGAGGAGGGTCGTCTTCCCTCCTCCGTTGGGGCCGATGATGCCCAGCACATCCCCCTTCTCGACATCCAGCGACACCCCGTCGAGGGCGGTGTTGTTGCCGTACTTGACGACCAGGTCCCTGATCTCTACTACCTTTTCGACCATTCCGCTCACCACATGAAAAGGGGGATTTAAGTGCTTACTCCCAGGCCGGTCCGCAGCGCCTGCAGGTTCGCCCGCATTATCTCGAAGTAGTCCATGTCCGCGTGCGGTCCGGACCGCCCGTGTATGCCGTCGAGGATGAGCACCTCGGCGCCGGTGTCATGGGCCAGGCTCTCGATGGTAGTGTCCGAGTAGGTCGGCTCCCCGAAGATGTAGCCGATCCCGAGATCGTTGATGAGGTCTTCAAGCTCGGCCATGGCCTCAGGAGTAATGTCGCCCGTATCGGCGTATATGCCCATGACACTGTGCACGTTGAACCCGTACCTGGCGGCGAGGTAATTGAACCCCTCGTGAGTGGTCACGATATCGTCCTTGGTCCGATCGGCCAGGCCGTCCGCGAACTCCTGGTCCAAGGCGTCCAGCCGGGACTTGAGGTCCTCGGCGTTGGCCTCGTAGAAGTCGGCGTTGTCGGGGTCCGCCTCCACGAAGGCGGCCAGGATATTATCTACCTGCACCTTGGCGCTCCTTGGGTCGAGCCAGAAGTGGGGATCGTTGGGCCCGTGGTCGTGCTCCTCCTCTTCATGATCATGCTCTTCTCCCTCCTCGTGATCATGATCATGCCCCTCCATCAGGGACACGTTCTTGCTGGTGTCCACCACGACAACCTCCTTTTTAGTGGTCAGCTCAAGGAACTCATCCATCCACGGCTCGAAGCCCGCGCCGTTGTACACGAGGATATCGGCTTTGTCCACCTTCACCACGTCGGAGGGGCGCGGCTCCCATGAATGCGGCTCCGCGTTGTCGGGGATGAGCATGCTCACGTCAGCCTTGTCCTTCCCGATCTCGGAGGAAAAGTAGTACAGAGGATAGAACGTCGCCACCACCTGCATCTTGTCCGAGCTCTGTCCTGTGCTATAGTAGGCAAAAGCGAATCCGCCGGATAGTACCAGGGCACCGACGACGGCCAGTGCGATTATGGTGCGTGACTTCCTGTTTAAGGACATTCTCTCACTATGGCCATTAGATGATAATAATGGATATAGTCCTAACTATTAACAACGGCGTGAGCATACATAAATATGCTAATAACATTCACCTACCCATGCGAAATATGTCGATCGTCAGCGTCTCTCTGACCGACAAGAACCTTGAGGACCTTGACAAGCTCCAGAAGATGCTGGGGCTTGCCGGCAGGAGCGAGGCTATCAGGGTCTGCCTGAGGTCAGCCGAAGCGGAGATAAGGGAACGGGAGAAGCTGGAAGGCGCCATCGAGGGGATCGTCATCGCCGTGCACAAGTCCGGCGCGGGGCACGAGATGGACGAGGCCAGCCACCAGTACAGGAGCACCATACTTACTCAGGTGCACTCCCACCTGAAGAACGGCAAGTGCCTGGACGTGTTCCTGGTCAGCGGGGACGCCGGCGCCGTGAGGGACATGATGTCGGCCTTCCAGAAGAACGAGGGCCTCGAATACATCAAGTTCGTGCAGTCCTGAGGACGGACGGCCAGATCATATCAGGGCCTTCAGCGCTCCTGTCTCGCCGGGGAAGCCCCTGAGGAGCCGGTTCTTTTTCAGGTTCTCTTTGACGATCCACCGCACATCGGGGTCGTCCGCTCCCACCAGCTCGCGCAGGTAGCCGAACCCTTCTTCAGGGCATGCGCACACCGCTACGCTGAGGGAGTACCCGAGCGCCTGCCTCAGGGTCCTGAACCCTTCTGATCTCCGATGATCGGAAGCGAGCATGCGGGCGACGATCTTCCTGTGGATCTCCAAAGCCTCCGCGGCAGTGTTCGGGTCCTTCAGCAAAGCGGGCTCGGCCACTCCTGCGGCCGCCGCCCTCATGACCAGCCAGCGGTCCTCGGCGATCCAGCTGTCAAGCTCCTTCACTATCCTCGACCCCCGCTTCCCGATGATCCTCTGAAGGCCCATGGCCACGCCCTCCCGGGTCCTCCAGCGGGGGTCCTCCGCCTTCTCCCTCAGGCGGGCGAGCGCCTTCTGTTCATATCCTTCCTGCATCGAGCCTATCGCTCCGATGGCCACGGCCCCGCAGAACGGTATCAGCTCTTTGGGGTCGTTCACCGGCGCCTCGTCCGGGGACAGGGAGGACAAGCTGGAAGCGAGCTCCCACATCTTCCCCGGCTCCGTCCCGGAGAGCGTCCCCACCTCGTCGGCGAACGCATGGGCCAGTTCCAGGTTCCCCCGCGGGCCGGGGAGGCTGCTGTTCCTGGCCAGGTACTCGCGGGTCTTTCCATCGTCGGCGGTCCGGAGATATCCGGACAGCAGGTCCCTCACCTCTTTCGCGTAGCTTTCCTTCTTGCCCGTCGGCATCCCCCGGCACGGTACCATCATATGCCGTTCTTCTAGATTGGCATGGGGGCGGCGTCACCGCCTACCCTCGGATTATTCCGTTCCGACCTACCGGACGACCTACCAGTTATCTACCGCGGCATAATCTTTCACCTCGTGTCTCGCAAGATCACGTTCCCGACAGGGATAAGCACGACCTCCATCCACGCCGGGGAGGAACCGGACCCCGTGACCAAAGCATCCGCGCCGAACATCGTCATGTCCACTACATTCGTCACCGAAGCGAGCACCGGCTTCTCAGCGCGGGGCATGGAGGAGGACGCGGGCTGGGTGTACACCCGGTGGGGCAATCCTACCGTCCATCAGCTCGAGGTAAAGCTCGCCGCGCTGGAGAACGCCGAGGCCTCGGTGGCCCTCAGCAGCGGGATGGCGGCGATCTCCGCGCTGCTGTTCCACGTCCTCCGGGCGGGGGACCACGTCGTGGTGAGCGACGTGGCCTATGCCGCGCTGTCGGAGATGACCAACGATACGGTCCCCGGGCTGGGGATAGAGGTCACCAAGGTCGACACCTCCGACCTGGACGCGGTGAAAGGTGCGGTCAAGAAGAACACCAAGCTGATCTACATCGAGACTCCCTGCAATCCTCTCCTCCGCATCACCGATATCGCCGCGGTCGCCGACATCGCGCATAAGGCGGGAGCGAAACTGGCGGTCGATTCTACCTTCGCCACCCCCATCGCCACGCGCCCCCTCGACCTCGGCGCCGACTTCGTGGTCCATTCCCTGACCAAGTACCTGAGCGGCCACGGCGACGCCCTGGGAGGGGCGGTCCTCGGCCCCAAGGAAGAGCTGGCGCAGCTCCGCAGGACCGTCGGCATCCGCTTCGGCGCAGCTCTCAGCCCGTTCAACGCCTGGCTCATCATGCGGGGCCTTGCCACGTTCCCCCTGCGGATGAGGGCGCACCAGGAGAACGCGCTCCAGGTCGCCCGCTTCCTGGAGGGCCACTCCAAGGTAAAGAAGGTCATCTACCCCGGGCTGGAGAGCCACCCCCAGCATGAGCTGGCGAAGAGGCAGATGAAGAACTTCTCCGGCATGATCACGTTCCAGATGGAGGACGGCCCCGCCGCGGCGGAGGTCTTCGCCAGGGAACTGCAGATAATCCACTACGCCGTTTCGCTGGGACACCAGCGTTCCCTGCTGTTCTACCTGCCCACGGACGACATGCTGGAGACATCCTTCAGGCTCGACACTCCAGAGCAGCGGGAGTCCTGGGACCAGTACGCGGGGAAGGGCGTTTTCCGCTTCTCGGTGGGCCTGGAAGATCCCGAGGACATCATAAGGGACCTGGAGCTAGCACTGGAGAAATGCCCCGGCGGTCCATGATGCCGGACGAGTCGTCTGCATCCCCATGGCCGTGCCCCCTTCCCTGATTATCGGGGGGCGACGGGCCTGGTCCGGAAACCCGCCACTCCGATCAATGCGGCTCATTATCATCAAATATTAGAGTTAATAGTAAAATATTTACATACTTACTCAAATTACATCTTAGATGACGGGAGTAGCCCCCCGTCGTTTCATCGGTAAATGATGGCATCAACCATGGGGAGCGGCAGGGAGCAGGCAGCGGCGTGCCTCCCTGCGCCCTCCTTTTTTTCTGGCTTAATATGGTTTAGGGAACGGCCCCCGTTCACAGCCTGGAGAATGCCATGCCATAGAGAATGTCCCGCCAGAACAACAGGCCTGTCAGGCGCCCCTCCTCGTCCACCACGGGGACCCTGCTGATGCCCTTCTCCTTCATGATCCTGATCGCGGAGCTCAGGGGCGTGTCCCTGGTGACGGTGTGTACCGGTGAGGACATGACCTCGGATATCTTGAGGCTCATGAACTTGGCTTGATGTATCCGAGCGTGGCGGAGCAGGTCCCGCTCGGTGAAGATGCCCACCGGCCTCTCCTCTTCTCCTCTCTGTCCACCACTATGACGCTGCCACTGTCCCTCTCGACCATGAGATCAATGGCGGCGGTCACCGAGTCGTCGGGGGTTACCACCTCTTCCTTGGGGATCATGTAATCCTTTACCGTCTCGACCATGGTTCTCAGTAATGAAGTCGAGGCGGCCCGATAAAAAAGACGTCTACGCTGTATGTCGAAGGCGAAGTGAAGTAAAAAAGGACGAACGGGTCGCCCTGTTCGTCCTTTTCAAGGTTTGGCGTTCGTGCTCAGACCACTACATCGAGCATTCCCAGGATGCCGATGATCAGCGCTATCACTCCGATAATGGTCTGGAACCCTCCGAGCCACTTTCCGAACCTCTCCAGGTACTTGCCGAGCACAGGTATCATGTAGAAGACGCCGGTCAGCAAGATGATGCCTACCAGCGTAGCCACTATACCCTGCAGGGAAAAGAGATCTAGAATGCCAACGATCAGTGTTATGATGCCGATGATGATCTGGAACCCTCCGAGCCACTTGCCGGCCTTCTCCAGGTATTTTCCGATGCCGGGCAAAGCTCCGACGATCCCGACGCACAGCACCAGTCCACCGATCACATTCATTATTTCTACCAATTCGATTGCCATAGCAAATCTCCTTGGGTTTTCGTAACAAAATGTGGGATATTTAATAGCTATCATTTTTTTCTTACGCAAAATAATAGAATGACTGCGTTAAAACATTGATGGGAGCGACGATGCCGGTACTTTTGATCAGAGATTTAGGATATCCTAAATCTTAAATACGACGGAAGTCATCGCTGTTAGGAACCTTGCATGATCGTGATCGGCCGGATCGTGACAAGCATCCTGTCGACCATGAAATCTTATGTCTGGCAGGAGAAGGCGGCTTCGGGGACCCATGATATGATCCGCGATCGTGATGGCTTGGGCAGCAACGGACCATGTGCTGCGACCCTTGAGAAGGTCGCCCCGATCGTCGGGCCGATGAACGCACCATCCTGCGTACGGCCCCAGCCGCACCGGCGGCCATTGCCATTTCAAGAGGGTAGGTCATGAAACCAAGCGCACCATCGGAAGGGATGAACGGTCGGCATATCGCAGAGGTCGTTCTCGGCACTGAACCGGAATGCCGCCCCAGACGCCCAGGATGTCTGGCGACACGGAGGGCGGGAACATGGGTCTGATGAACATCTATGCCTACGCCCGCGACTCCAAGAAGCAAATGTGGATCTCGATCATTCTGCTCACCGCGGCGGTGGTCCTGGGCATTGTCCCGTATTTCCTGATCCAGGACATCATCGTGCGCTTCACCGGGGAGGGGGCGCTCGACCTGGCATACCTCGGCATAATCGCCGGAGCGGTCCTTGCCACCCTGGTCCTGAAAACGTACCTGCATCACAGGGGTCTTGCCGCGTCCCACCACCTGGCCTATGACACGCTCATGGGCATGCGGGAGAGGGTGGCCGACAAGATGATGAAAGTGTCCATGGGGACGGTGAACAAGCACGGCAGCGGCGGGCTGAAGAAGAACTTCGTTGAGAACATAGAGGACATGGAGCTCCTCCTGGCGCATGCTATGCCAGAGGGCATATCCAACATTATCACCATAGTTATCGTCACCGCGGTCCTGTTCATCCTGGACTGGCGCCTGGCCCTCGCGGCCATCGCGGTGTGGCTCATCGGCCTGGTCCCCGTCGTCCTCATGTTCAAGGACGGCATGAAAAGGATGGGGCCTTACTACCAGGCCTCCAAGGAGATGAACGAGAACATCGTCGAGTACATCTCCGGCATGGAGGTCATCAAGGTGTTCAACCAGACCACTACCTCCTTCAAGAAGTACACCGCCTCGGTCGAGAACTACAGGAAGAACACCCTGGATTGGTACAGGGTATCGTGGAACTACATGGTAGTGTACAGCATCATCCTGCCCTCGACCCTTCTGTTGCTGCTGCCCGCGGGCATGCTGTTCTATTCGGAAGGGACCCTCGCCCTCGGCACCCTGGTGCTGTGCATACTGCTCGCCATGAGCGTGGGAGCGCCGCTGACCCGGCTGGTGGAGTTCTTCCCCACCTTCCCCATTCTCCAGCAGAAGGCCCAGAAGATCGAGCAATTCTTCAGTGAGCCGGAGATCGAGAGCGGCAGGATCGCCAGCGTGCCGGAGGACCACACCGTCACCTTCGACAGGGTGACCTTCGCTTACGAGGACAAGGAGGTGGTAAAGGACGTCTCGTTCGTGGCGAAGGCGAACACGGTCACCGCCCTGGTGGGCGAGTCCGGAGCGGGCAAGTCCACCCTGGCCAAGCTTCTCGTCCGGTTCTGGGACGTCAAGAGCGGCGAGATCAGGATCGGCAGCATCAACATACGGGACCTTACCTTCGAGACGCTGATGAACTCGATCAGCTACGTGTCCCAGGACATCTTCCTGTTCAATACCACTATCAGGGAAAACATCCGCATGGGCAGGCCGGACGCCACTGACGAGGAGGTGCTGAAGATGGCCAAGATCGCGCAGTGCCACGACTTCATCATGGGAACGGAGCACGGATACGATACCGTGGTCGGGGACGCCGGGGACAAGCTGTCCGGGGGGCAGCGCCAGCGCATCGCCATCGCCCGGGCCATGCTCAAGAACTCGCCGATCGTCGTACTGGACGAGGCAACCTCGTTCACCGACCCGGAGAACGAGGACAAGATACAGGAGGCGTTGAACGGCCTGATCCGGGGGAGAACGCTGATAGTGATCGCCCACCGCCTGTCCACGGTCGCCGAGGCGGACAACATCATCCTGCTGGACGGCGGCAGGATATCCGCCCAGGGGACCCATGCCGAACTCCTTGCCATCTCGCCGACGTACCGGACGATGTGGCAGGCTCACGCCGAATCCATGGACTGGGACATCGCCGTCAAGGAGAGGAGCGGATCGACATGTTAGGCTTCATAAGAAGAATGCTAAAGTTGTCCGGTGAGCACGGGCGCAGGATAAAGATCGCTTTCGTCCTCAGCTTCTTCGAGAGCATGCTCACGTACGTTCCCGTATTCGCCTTCATCCTGGCGTTCACCAAGATCCTGGACGGCTCCCTGGTGGCTTCGGACGCATGGCTGATCGCCGAGATCATGGTGGGCGCCGTCATCGCAAGGTGCATCCTGAGGCGAGCCTTCGTGGTCCGGCAGAGCGGAGCGGGGTACGAGGTATGCGCCCGAGAGAGGATAAGCATCGGGGACCGCCTGAAGCGCTTCCCCATGAGCTATTTCACCGAGGGCAACATCGGCAACATCACCTCCGCCATCTCCATCGACCTGCTGTTCGTGGAGGAATACGGCATGGGGGCCATGGACAAGGTGGTCAACGGGTACATCGGCATAATCCTGGGATGTTTCATCCTGCTGATCATCGATTGGCGTGTTGCGCTCGTATCCATAGCAGTGTTCGCGGCGGCCATGTTCGTGCTGGGCAAGATCCAAAGGACCAACCAGGAACAGTCCGCGATAAGGCAGAGGCAGCAGGCCCGGCTCACTTCGGCGGTGCTCGAGTACGTTCAGGGGATCTCCGTCATAAAGTCCCTGAACATGTCGGGCGAGAGGGCCCAGGCCATCAAGCGCACTATCAAGGAAACGCGCGACCACGCCATCGACTTCGAGGAAAAGTACACCCCGCTGAGCACCATGTACCAGGTATGCTTCGCGGTCGGGGTGGGCCTGACCGTCCTGGCGACATCTGTTCTCTGCTTCAACGGGAGCCTGAACCTGTCCACGCTGCTCGTTCTGGTGATCTCCATATTCTACATCTACATGCCGGCCCAGGCCCTGGCGTCCCTGAGCGCCCAGATGAGGGTGATGGAGGCGGGGCTGGACCGGTACGAGGCGCTCAAGAAGGTCAGGATCATCGACGGGGACGGGAAGGACATAAAGTTGGACCGGTTCGACATCGAGTTCAAGGATGTTTCCTTCTCCTATGAGAACAACGAGACCCTGAGGGACGTCAGTTTCAAGGTCCCGGAGAGGAGCATGACCGCCCTGGTGGGGGCGTCCGGCTCCGGCAAGACCACCATCGCGAACCTCATCGTGAGGTTCTGGGACGTCCAGCAGGGCGAGGTGCTGGTGGGGGGCGTCA
Source organism: Methanomassiliicoccus luminyensis B10 (assembly GCF_000308215.1). Classification (NCBI taxonomy): domain Archaea; kingdom Methanobacteriati; phylum Thermoplasmatota; class Thermoplasmata; order Methanomassiliicoccales; family Methanomassiliicoccaceae; genus Methanomassiliicoccus; species Methanomassiliicoccus luminyensis. The sequence continues at coordinate 42,635 of NZ_CAJE01000017.1, read as the reverse complement.
ACGTTAAGAGGATGACCTGCGACAGCCTGCTCAAGAACATCAGCATGGTGTTCCAGAACGTGTACCTGTTCAACGATACCATCCTCAACAACATCAAGTTCGGCCGGTCCGACGCCACCTTCGAGGAGGTAGTGGCCGCGGCGAAGAAGGCGCGGTGCCACGACTTCATCATGGCTTTGGAGAAGGGGTACGACACGATGGTGGGGGAAGGCGGGGGCACCCTGTCAGGGGGCGAAAGGCAGCGCATCTCCATCGCCCGCGCGATCCTCAAGGACGCGCCGATAGTCCTGCTGGACGAGGCGACGGCCAGCGTCGATCCGGACAACGAGAAGCACATCCAGCAGGCCATCAACGAGCTGGTGAAGGACAAGACGCTGGTGGTCATCGCTCACCGGCTGTCCACAATCCGGAGCGCCGACCAGATACTGGTCATCGACGAGGGCAGGATCGTCCAAAGGGGCACCCACGCCGAGCTGGTAAAGCAGGGAGGCCAGTATGGCAATCTGTGGGAGAAGCGCCAGAAGGCCCGCGGATGGAAGATCTCGACGGGCCCGCCGGCCGGAGGGAACGGAATGCCTCCCTCTGCTAATGGCGGAAGAGCCGAGCCAGCCCTATCGCGGGCAAAGCAGGACGCGGCGAAGTGCGATCCCTGACGGCGGGGACCCGGGCCCCGTAAGCCCCGGTGGCCGAGCGGGGCCCGGAAGAGATCCTCGTGGACCGGTCAAAGCTTGAACCCAGGGACGTCGTCGAACAGCGCCCCGTACATCCTCGAGAACAGTGCGATGTACTCCTGGGCCTTCTCGGTGGTCCGGTAAGCCGTCCTGCCGTCCCGCTCCTCGGCATCGAGGTATCCCTTCGAGGTCAGGAAAGAAAGGTGCTGCTGCCCGATCTTCGAGTTCAGGTCGCAGCGGTTGATGATGTTGGTGAAGGTCCTGGGCTCGCGGCAGAATACCAGGACCTCCCAGTATATCTCGTAGGGGGTGCGGCGCCCCCTCATCTCAGTCGGCCTCCAGTTTCTTCTGGAGAGCATCCTCGATCTCCTCGGCCTCCTTCAGCCTGGCGTCCCAGGACCGGGAATATCTGGTGAAATAGCGGGCGACAAAGACGCTCGCCGCCCCCACACCCAAGAGGGCGATGCCGCCGAGCAGCGGAACGATGTTCTCTAAGGCGGCCCCGTCGGAAACGATCGAAGCCGCCGAGGCGAGCGTGGCGATGCCCCCTCCGATGGCGGCCAATGTCCCGGCCGCCGGTGTCAGCGTGGACATCCTGGAAATGATCGTCCGGTTGGAGCGGTAGTATGCCATCATCTCGATCATCAGGCCGGTGATGGTCTCTTCCCTGCGGTCCTCCTTTGTTCCCTCGTAGGCGGCCTTGAGGTCGCTGACTCCATCCATGACCTCGACCGTGTTGATCAGCCAGTAGAACCCTGCAGTGAAGATCCCCACGCCCAGGGCGGTGTAGAGGATGGGGAGCAACTGCAGGTCTCCCGAGAAGATGCTCTCTATCAGGTTGAGCGCGAGGCCAATTCCCAGCCCGAAGGTGATCCCGGCGATGCCGACGTTCACGATGGTGAGGCGGAAGAAGGTCTCCAGCTCCCGCTTGAACTTCATTTCCAAACCCGTTTCAGGCTCCATGGTTCTGAAAGATGATGTTCCGAGGGTATCTATCCCCGAGAAACTTAGTTACATATCCAAAGTAGCTGAGATCGTATCATCTTTTCAGGCGATGGGCTTATCGGGCGGTGGAGCAGCCTTGCGCGTTCCGATCCACATTGGGCCCAGGTGATGCGAATTCCGGCTTGGGGGTGAACGCCACCTCAGAGAACTGTGTGATCTGCGCGCCCGCTCCTTCCAAGGAGGACACCACCGCCTCTGAGATATTGCTCTTCAGCTCATCCGGTGAACCCCTGACCCTCGCGTTCAGAATGAGCCGCCCCTCTCCTTCGATATAGCGCCCCCCGCGCACTCCGTCGGTCTGCACGGAGCCAGCCACCATGCTCATCTTCACGCCCACGGTCTTCGATTCCATCAGGACCTTTACGTGGGCGGTCCTCTCGTCGCCGAACCGTTCTGCGACCGCCTTCATGACCGATGAGATGACGGAGTATGAGTCCAGCCTGCCGCCGCTGACAAAGTCCGCATGGGAATTGTACCAGCCGAGGGACGCCTTCTCCGCGGCGAACAGGCGGCCGTCCTGCGGCTTGCGCTCTTTGCTGCTGGTGAGGTCGGAAAGGACCATCTTGGCGATCTTGTCGAGGTTCTGTCCGCTGTGCGATGAGAACGCGATGATGTCGGCGCCGGGGTTCTTCGAACGAAGGATCCGCTCGATCCTCGCGAGCTCATCGGCATTCTCCAACCGGTCCGTTTTCGATACCAGGATGATCTCCGCTTCCTCCACCTGGTTCGTGGGAACACGGGCGCTGTCGTCCAGGTCGTAGATCGGTTTTCCGCGGGGCGGATCGGCAAGCCTGGTACCATCAACGACAACGAAGAAAGGGGCAACCTCGAACTGGTCGGGATATGCGTCCCTTATCTGCATGATGACGTTCGCGAGGATGTTCGTGGACGTGCCGATGGGCTCAGCGATTATCACGTCGGGCCTGCCAGTCTCCACAAGATCCTTGGCATGCGCTATGAACGTGGGGAGCTTGGTGCAGAAGCATCCCCCGCTCACGCCTCTGACATCGAAGCCGGCGTTCCTCACGAACTCTGTGTCCACCAAGACCTCGCCCTGATCATTGGTTATTATCGATACGGACAGGCCGTTCTCGGCGCTCAGCTTCCTTGCCAATGCCACCGCCAGGGTGGTCTTGCCCGCGCCCAGATATCCGCCTAGAACTACCAACTTGGATCGCTTCTCGTTACCTGCCTCCGTCCCGCGCTGCATGGTGATGCACCCGCTTGGTCCGATTTAAGGATACCTGACATAATCACTCGCTGAGCCTAGCGCTCTTTTGCGGGACCGGTCGAGCTCGGGCCACATCTTTCCATGATGCAGGGTGGATCCAGCGCTGTACGGACGAGAGATCATGACATTGCATGATGTGAGAATGCTGGTTTTGAGTTATAAACCAAATATTACAATCCCATGTAAAATATTAAATATTGCACTTTATACAGGGAGTCAGTCCGAATGGAATATGTGAGGATGATCTTGTGGAATTAGTGCTGAATAACAAGAAGATAGCCGCGCTTGTGGTGGTGTTCTTGCTGCTGGTCGCAGCCGTCACGTTCCTGGCGTGGCCGAAAGGTTCATCTGCAGTATACAGCGGCCCGTCCGTTGAAAACGACCTCGACACGATGACATGGGGGGACATATTCAAGGAGGCGCAGGGCCAGACGGTGAACCTGGCGTTCTACAGGGATACGTACAACGACCGGTTCTTCGATGAGATCCTCATCCCCCTGGCCGCCAAGTACGGTGTTACAGTGACCTACGGCGACGATCTGGGCTTCATCGGCGCGATGAACGACGCTCAGTCCGGCGGAGCACCCAAGTACGACATGTACTGGATGGGGGTCAGCGGGTACGATGCCTTTACCGGCCTGTGGTGGAACGAGGACTGGAAGAGAGCGATACCGAACGCGATCTTCCTCTCCGAGGGAACGGACAGCCAGGTCAGCTACTCGATCAGCGGCAACTCGACCGGATATGTCGGGAACGAGATCGAGTTCAGCGGCGGGCAGCTCATGCTCATGTACAACAGGGGCTGCGAGGACCCGGCCCTGGATTATAACGAGATGAAGCTGCAGAAAGGGACCACGGTCAAAACGATCACCCTTACGGAAGGTTCCGGCCCGGCGAACCTGGAGTGGGCCGGCATCGCGGACGGCGCGGCATATGCCATCGATGACGTCATGGCCCTCCTCAACAGCGACGCGGCCATTTCGGTGGTCTACGGCCTGCCCCATGACTATACCGAACTTTACAGCTGGATCAAGATATATCCCGGCCAGTTCACATACTGTGACACCAGGGGCGGGCACAACAGCTACTATATCGGGTATTCGTTCATGTATGGGGCCGCTTATGAGCTGGCCTGGGACGGGGAAAAGACCTCGTGGACCGCATGCACCGACCCCGCCGCGTACTACTACAGCCAGTACACCGATGGGGTCGATACTTCCGACCCATCTGCGGTCAAGGCCGCATACGCAAAATGGATCGACAAGCAGACCGAGGCGGTGGGGGATGGTGCGGAGGCCCTTCGGTCGGTCCTTGGGTACATGTTCATCTACCTCGACGAACTCGATGACTACACGTACAAGGTGGATGGGAGATCATGGTACGCAGAGTACACTAACGACATCTACAAGAAGTTGGTCGGGTACAACACGGACGACACCCGCATCAACGACGGCACCGTCCTTCTCTCGTTCACGGTCGTGGCATCGCAGGTCAACAGAGCCGCCGACATGTCCCTCGATGTCGGCATCTACTCCATGGACACCAGCGTCATGGAGCAGTATTGTTGGACCATCAACAACGACTCTAACTCCAAGGCGGGGTGCCTGGTCGTTGCCAATCTGCTCAATGATCCGTATGTCCAGGCCATGTGGTACAAGATAACGGGGGAGATCCCCAACATCGACCTCGACAAGTACCTCCAGTACATCGGCGGGGTGAACGGGCCCTACTACGAATCCCAGTATGAGCGGTACTTCGGCTTCATAGATGATTGGTCGTCGGACACCGCGCTCGTGGACCTGTTCGTGACGCCCGAGAGGCTTGCCGGGACCGCAGTGGATGCGAACCTGTCCAAGTTCTACATCACCCTGGGAGTGCTATGGGCTACGGCATTGGGCTACACCTGAGCACGAGCGGATGGAGCATGAAGGGGAACGCAAGAGGGGCGATCGCCGTAGCGCTGCCTCTTGCGTTCCTGCTTATTTTCTTTTTCCTCCCGCTGGCCCTCTCGGTCAAGAACAGCATGTACAACACGCATGCCGATTTCATAGGCCTGTCGACGTACGCCGAGGTCATCAGCGACCCTCACTTCCTGGATACTTTCCGCTACACCCTTGAGGTATCCGCGTTCTCCACCATCTTGGCCGTGGCCGCGGCGGTGGTGATCTCGATGGCCATAAGGGGCACCTTCGCCGGCAAGAAGCTGTCATTGTTCCTGTTCCAGATGAACGCGTCCATTCCGCACCTGTCGGTGGCGGCGATGATGCTGTTCCTGCTTTTGCCGTCCGGGTTCATGTCCAGCCTGGCTTATCAGCTGGGATTGATAGACACGTACGCGGCGTTCCCCACCATCGTTGGCGGGACCAGCGGCTCGGGGGTGATCATGTCATTCGCCTGGAAGTTCGCCCCCTTCATCGGCCTCTCCGTCCTGTCGGTGCTGCAGTCGGCGACCCCCGAATACGAGCAGCAGGCCGCCACCTTGGGCATGGGCCCTTGGGCGAGGTTCAGGCATATCGTCCTCCCCATGATAAGCCCCGCCATCATCTCGTCGTCGATCATCTGCTTCGCGTTCGCGTTCGGCTCCTACGAGGTCCCCCTGCTCCTGGGGCTCAACGACACCTTGGCCATCGAGTCGTACAACCTGTTCCGCAGCATCTACGGGATGGAGCACCTCGATCGGGCGTACGTGCTGTCGAACATCATAACCATGGTCACACTGGCCCTGACGATAGTGTACTTCTGGTTCGCGATTCCCAAGGGGAAAGGGAGGCGGACGGATTGAACCGGTACGCCAAAGGCGCGATCATCGTCATGATGACGGTGCTGGTCCTGGTCCCGATCTACCCCTTGATCGGATGGTCCTTCTCCAGCACATGGACCTTCCCCCGTCTGATGCCCAACAGCTTCACCGCCGACAGGTTCATTGCGGTCCTGACCACGGACACTTATGTTACGGCCATTTACAACAGCGTCGTCCTGGCGGTGACGGTGACACTGCTGTCATTGGCCTTGGGGTTCTATGCCGCCAAGACGCTCGGCATGAGGGATTTCAGGGGCAGGAGGGCGCTGGAGATACTGATGCTGCTCCCGGCGCTGGCGCCCGGCATCGCCATCCTGTACGGGGTCAGGGAGGTGTTCGTCAGCATGGGGCTGTACCTCTCGTGGGCCTCCGTGGTGATAGCCCAAACGGTGTTCACCCTGCCATACATCATAATGCTGCTGATACCTTTGTTCAGGAACTATGACGCCGACTATGAGCGCCAGGCCGCCACCTTGGGCATCAGCAAGCTGAACACGCTGATACACGTGACCCTGCCGTCCATAAGGTCCGGGCTGATCGTGGCGTGCATGTACACCTTCATGGTCTCCTGGTCGATGTTCCTGGTGGTCAATTTCCTTGCACCCGTGGGGTTCACGACCATAGCTACATTGCTGTTGCCGCTGATAGCCACCTGGTCAAGCAGCACCACGGTCGCCGTAATGACGCTATTGTTCATCCTGCCGGCCCTGTTCGTGTTCGTGCTCTCATCGAAGATGCTCGGCGATTCTGCCGAAATGGGGAGATACAATCCATGAGCTTCCTGGAATTGAAGGACATCTCGAAAAGGTACAAGAACGCACCGAGCGCAACGTTGGACGGGCTGGGCCTGTCCCTCCATGAGGGAGAGATCATGGTCATCCTGGGCCCCTCTGGCTGCGGGAAGTCCACTACACTCAAGATAATCGCGGGCCTGGAGGAGCAGGATTCCGGCTCGGTGCTCATCGACGGAGAGCGCATGGATGGCGTCAAGACGGAAAAGAGACCGATCGCCATGGTCTTCCAGAAGCCTTTGTTGTTCAGGCACATGACCGTCGGTCAGAACGTCGATCTCGCGCTCAGGGTCACCAGCAGGTACCGCAAGGAGGAGCTGGCGGCCAAGACCGCCGAGATGTTGAGGCTGGTGAAGCTTGAAGGGTTCGAGGATAGGAGGTCCACGGAGATATCGGGGGGACAGGAGCAGAGGGTATCGCTGGCCAGAGCGCTGATGACCAGCCCGAAGCTGCTGCTCCTCGATGAGCCCCTGAGCGCGCTGGATGCCGAGCTCAGGATAGAGATGCGCAAGAACATCCGGGAGATCTGCAAGAGCCTGAACCTGACCGTGCTGTTCGTCACCCATGATCAGCAGGAAGCGGTCTCCATCGCCGACCGCATAGGCCTTCTGATAGACGGAAAGATCGTCCAGTGCGGTGAGCCTGAGGAGTTCTATTGCCGGCCCGCTTCCGCCAAGGTCGCCAAATTCTTCGGTTGGAAGAACTTCATCCCGGCAAGGCAGGAGGGAACGTCCGTCACGTCATCCATCGGGACCTTCGACATCGAGGGCCTGCCGAACAGGACGGGCGACGCCATCCTCCTCATCCGGCCCGAGGGCCTGCTGTGCTCGGACCACGGGGCGTTCTCGGCGAAGGTGAGGTCCGTGTCATACCTGGGCGCAAGGTCCGAATACGTCATCGACCATAATGGGACGGACCTGAACATAGCCGTGTCAACCAGGTTCATCTATCAGCCCGGTGACGAGCTGAGGTTCGATCTCGATACAAAGATGATGTGGGCCGTGGAACCGGAGCCGGCCGCAGACAAGGTGACGGCCCCCGTCATCGAGAGCAGAGCGAGCGTCCTCGGTTCGTTCAAGGGCCTTATCTCCAGGAAGAGGTCGGTGGAGTGACATCGGGACAAACCTCCTGTGATCCAGGAGAGAGGCGCATTCGGGAAGTGAGCGGCACGACGAACGGGCAAGAGATAAAATTCCACGTCACCTGGCTCTGCGGAGGCGATTCCATGATGCTGACCCCCCGGACGAAGATCGCGGTCGACATGGCCCACGCCGCCGATGTCCTGAAGGACATCAGCAATAAGACCACCGAGATGCTCGTGCAGTTTGACTGGAAGGGCGTCCAGATAACGCTGTACAGGAGCGGCAGCATGCACTTCTACCATTTCATCGATGTGCCATTGGGGAAGCGGTACGCAGAAGAGATACTCGCGCACGTAAGAGGATGAACACCAGCGCCGAGAATGTTTGAGTATAAAATCAAAAATTGTTAATAGTTTTCAAATGTTGTACCCTCATTAGCCGGCCGCGGGACCGCCGCTGGCGCATCCCCCAGGATGCCCGGAGGAGGCTCTCTTGCAGAGATGGGCGGCACCGAATATCGGTGCCCTCTGCGGCGATGACGGCGATCGAGGAGGGGGACACATGAGCATCAATCCTGGTGGGCCAGCGGACCTGGGCGGCATTGTGGACAAGAAGGCGTACGAGATCATGATGAAGGGATATGGCAGGCAGCCCATGTCCAAGAAGGAGTGCTCCTTCCTGCTGGGGTTCCCCGATCATTCTTCCGAGGCCTATCTGGTGCGCATGCTCGCGAACGACCTGGTAAGGAAGGCCTCCGGCAACATGGGCATAATTGCGGCGCAGTTCGGGGTGATGGTAGGGCCGTGCCCCGGAAGGTGCAATTTCTGCAATTTCAACGCGGACTACACCAAGGCCAATAAGTTCGAGATGACCGACGATGAGCTCAGGGAGCGGCTCATCGGATTGGCCGAGTTCAATGACGTGTGCACCGTCCTTCTGATGTCCATGCACAAGTACGATCTCGACCGCCTTCTGGAGATGGTCCGGCTCACCAGGAGGACCATCCCGGAAGGGGTCAGGATCAGCGTGAACATCGGGGACACCGACTACGATTCCTGCGTGGAGCTGAAGCAGGCCGGAGTGGACGTGGGGTACCATGTCTGCAGATTGAGGGAAGGCACCGACACCTCGCTGAGGCCCCAGGACCGGCTTCAGACCATCCGGAATATGCAGAACGCGGGGATCGCGGTCTCGACCTGCTGCGAGCCGATAGGACCGGAGCACTCCGTCGAAGAGATCGTGGACAACTTCTTCCTCGGCGTGGAGATGGGATGCGTCAGCCTGGCGGTCATGAAGCGCGTCGCGGTGCCCGGAACGCCGCTGGCCCGCCACGGCATCATCACTGACGCTCGCCTTGCCCAAATGGCGGCGGTCTTCAGCCTGGCCACCGCCAGCTCCAGGAAGCTCCCCAGCGTCAATGTCCATGAGTCGTCGGTCCTGGGGTTCCTTTCCGGGGCCAACTTGCTGACCGCGGAATACGGCGGCAATCCCCGTGACGTCCTCGCCAAGACCGAAGCGGGAAGGGGGATGTCCACCGCGGCCTGCCGCAGGATGCTGTTCGAGGCGGGCTTTGACAAACTGCTCCGCGGGGACGGGAAAACCGTGAGGCTGGACATGGACTACCTCAGGGCGACGGGATCTATCTGACGAGGTTCCGGGGACGAACGGAGGGGGGGAACCGAGATGAACTCAAGGGAGCTGTTCAGAAGCCACATGATGTCGGAGGATGCCGGGAAGAGGCCGATCTTCCTGTTCGATCTTTCCCTGGGAATGGACGTGCTGAACGTCCCCACGCCCACGGTCTATCCCCAGGGGAGGCTGGACGGGGAGCTGGGGGGCAGGTCGATCCTGGCGCTCCAGAGGCATCTGGGCCACGACGCCGTGGTCGGGTCCTACCAGTCCATCGACTTCGCCGCGTTCGGGGGGAAGAAAGAATTCCCCGAGCGGGGGATACCATACGTCAGCAAGGCCCCCTTCGAGGACGCTACGTCGCTCTACAGGCACGACCCCTCGGAGATCGAAGGCTTCATGGGCGGCACCAAGGCATCGTTCTCGACCGTACGCAAGGGAGCGCCCGATGTCGCTCTGCTGATGAACATACCGGCGCCGATGAGCACCGCCGTTCCACTGAGGGGGTTGCAAACTTTCCTGATGGACCTGTACCTGGACCCCGGCCTCGCCCGCGACCTGATAAGGTTCGGCGGGGAGGTGTCGAAGATCACCATCGAAGGCGTCTCGGCGGAGACCGATCTGGACGCCGTGCTGCTCACGGCGGCCTTTGACAACATCGACCTCATCGGCCCTGACGCGCTGAGGTCGTTCTCCTTCGGCGAACTGAGGGGGTCGATGAGCAACATACGCAAGCTCGGCCTCCCCATCGTGTTCCATCCTCATTCGGTGTTCACCTCCGATGAGGCCGGCGCGCAGATACTGTCCGAGATGATCGGGATGGGCGTCGACTGCCTGTACTACGGGGAATCGAACGACCCTGGCAAGATGGTAAGCCTGATCGACGGCAAGTGCTCCATAATGGGCGGCATCGATACGTTCACGACCATCTGCCTGGGCCCGGACGACCGGGTGGCGAGGGACGTCAACGACTGTCTCGGCCATTTTGATGATGTAAGCTACATCTTCACCTGCTCCTGCTCCGTGGACAGGGGCTTGCCGCTGGGCCGCATGAAATTGATGGCCGATGCCGTGCGCAGCTACGTGCCTTAGAGAACTAAAGGCGCTTGGCATCGGCGCTCAGGGGGAAGCCCGATCTGCTCTCAGACCACCGTCTTGACGATCTCGGCAGAGCGCTTGCATATCTTGGGGCAGAACTTGGACAGGAGCTCCTTTTGGCGGGCCTCTGCCATGTCCTCCTGCTTCCGCAGGTCCAGTCCTCCGAGCAGCGCCGGGCACGTTATGTCCCCGAACTCTTCCGTGAACTCTTTCAGGAACTCTTCCTTCTTCGCCATGACCAGTCCCTTTTGGGCCGAGTCATTGGGCACGGTGTTCCCGTGAGCGTACCCGATAGCGAGGAACGCACCGGTGACGGCGCCGCAGATGCTTCCCTGCAGCATTCCCACTCCGAAGCACGAAGCGGTCTTTTTGGCCTGATCCTCGGTCATGCCGATGTCGTCCGCCACTTCCATGAGTGTGACCATCGCGCAATCAAAACCTTCCGTGAAACATCTGGCAATATCTTCTTCACTGCGCATTTTTATCCCTCGCGATGAAGGAACGACGTGTCCGTATTAAAAATGAGCGCCAAATGTAATATTGTAGTTGTGAATCGAACGGTAATAGGCGCTCTTGATGAAGATAGTTCAATATTTTAGGACCAGTTGCCGGCAGCTGCGGCACCTGTAGCCGAGCAGCTTCACATTGCCCAGCAGGTCCGGGCTCACGAGCTTCTCTTTCTCCGGCTTGCCGTCATGACCGCCTACCCATTTCGCCCCGCCGATGAAACTTTCTGCTATCAGCAGTCCAGGCTCCATTTCCTTGCCGCATGTGGGGCATTTCATCAGCTGCCTGATTTATTTCATGCGTATATATTATTAATATGGTCATGAGGGCACATCGCCGTAAGCTCCCTGGTCGGCAGGTCGTTCTGTAAGCCGGAATGACCTACTGAGGAAGGACCTTCAGCCGACGTTGGAGAGCTCACTTTGAATGAGAAGGTCCTGATTGAAAATGTACATTATAGTATGCATATAATTTCAATAGATGCGTTAATATGGGGAATTTGATTACAAATCTAGAAACCTTATATATCCACGTACTAGTTTTGATGAGATGATGTCATGAAGCGTCCAGAGTACGTATGCCACTTCAACGAAACGAGGATCGCCGGAGGCGGCTGATCATGCGCATCGGCATCGTCGCCTGCGAGATAATGAAGCGAGAGATAGAGAAGATCACCGCTGGTGACCCTGAGGTCGTTCACCGCGAGTATCTCGAGTGGGGCCTGCATGACTACCCCGACCAGCTGCGGTCAACGGTCATCGAAAAAGTGAACGCGTTGGAGGGTGAAGTGGACGTCGTGTTCCTCGGCTACGCGATCTGCAAGTCCCTCGACTCGATGCCGAAGGACATCAGGGTGCCGTTCGTCATGCTCCGCGAGGAGGACTGCATCGCCTCGATGCTCGGCCCGATAGAGTATGCCAAGGAACGCGCTGTTTGTCCGGGTACATGGTTCTCCACACCCGGCTGGGCAGAGCTTGGCATGGATGCGATCGTCAAGGACGATCAGATGCTCGGCCTTGAGGAGCAGGGGTTCACAAAGATCTACTTCGCCAAACTGCAGTTCGACGGCTACTCGCGATGCTTGGCGATCGACACCAGTGTCGGTGACTTCGAACGATATCACGCTTTGACCAAAGAGTTCGCTGACCAGCTAGAGCTGAAATGCGACGATCGCCAGGCCGATCTGGCGGCCATAAAAGGCGCGTGGCAGAATCTAAAAGAGAGAAGATGGCAACGCCCATCTGAAAAATGATGATCATCGGGCCCATTGCATCCCCAATCCCCTCAGACAATGGCGTGATGCTGAGCTCCTCTCGAGCGAAGCGGCCCGTACAGCACCCCATTGGTCCGCCGAACGCGCTCTCCGCTGACATAGCTGACCGTACTTCGGATTTTTCTGGGCGTTCTCCCGTTCAGCCTCATTCCGGCCCCATCTTCCCATGGATCACCTCATCGATACACTGGACAAGCCGCTTGTAGGCTTCCTTCCCTCTGCCGCTGAGCTTGATGCCGTCATGCCCGTTCGGCAGTTCTTCGATGATTACCAGGCCCTTGCTATCCATCCATTCGATTCTATCGCCCCAGGGAAGACGACGAAGCATTCAACCGCATTGATATTGTTCGCCCCATGACATGCGACGTTGTCGGTATGATGAAGCGGCCCGGCCTCATGCGTGGTGAGGCGCGCCGATGATGGGGTAGTGAAACTTCAGCAATGGCGCGCATTCTTCCGCAAGGTCCGAAAGGATAATTGTAAAACCATTAATCCCGGGACGTCAAATAGGGGGCTGTCCTTAATTCGGAAGGGAAGGAGGAACATCATGACCTACGCAACAATAAATCCCTACACCAATGAGCTTGTGAAGCAGTTTCCCGATGCGACGGACGAAGAGGTCGAACAGGCCATTGCCCAGGCCGACGCCGCATTCCGCTCCTGGCGCGAAAGCTCCTTTGCCGTACGCGCTGCGGTCATGAACAAGGCGGCCTCCCTACTGCGCGGGGCCAAGAACGATTATGCCAAGCTCCTTACCCTGGAGATGGGGAAGGTCACCGCCGAGGCGGAGGCGGAGGTCGAACTGTCGGCGCGGATCTTCGAATATTATGCGAAGAACGCCGAAACGCTGCTGCAGCCCGAAAAGCTGCCGGTGGACGATCCCGCGAAAGGTGAGTTCACGGTGGTCCATGAGCCGCTGGGCGTACTGCTGGCCGTCGAGCCGTGGAACTTCCCCTATTACCAGATCGCCCGCGTCATCGCGCCGCAGCTCTCCGCCGGCAACACCGTCCTGTTGAAGCACGCTTCCAACGTCCCCCAGAGCGCGGCCGCCTTTGAGAGGCTGATGCGCGAGGCGGGGCTTCCCGCGGGCGGTTTCAAGAACCTCTATGCGACCCGTGCGCAGGTCGAAAGGATCCTGAACGACCCCAGGGTCCACGGGGTCGCCTTCACCGGCGGGGAAGCGGCGGGCGCGGTCATCGCCGCTCAGGCCGCCAAAGCGCTGAAGAAATCGACCATGGAGCTGGGAGGCGCCGATGCCTTTGTAGTGCTGGCCGACGCAGACCTGGATAAGACGGTGAAGTGGGCGGTGTTCGGACGCCATTGGAACGGAGGGCAGGTCTGCTGCTCATCCAAGAGGATCATCGTGGTCGACGAGATCTACGATGACTTCATGGAACTGTACGAGAAGGGTGTGGCGGCCCTGCGGGCCGGCGATCCGTTCGACCCAGCTACCACGTTGCAGCCGCTTTCTTCGAAGAAGGCCGCCGACGATCTGAAGGGGCAGGTACGGCAGGCCGTGGAGCACGGGGCGAAGGCACGGGAGGTCGGGCCCAAGGTGCCGTCGAAGGGCGCGTTCTTCCAGCCGACCATCCTGACCGCGGTCGGACCGGACAATCCCGCCTACCGCTGGGAGTTCTTCGGCCCTGTTTCCATGATCTTCCGGGCCAAGGACGAAGCCGATGCCATAAGGATCGCCAACGATTCCTCCTTCGGCCTGGGAGGCTCGGTCTTCACGTCCGATGTGAAGCACGGTGCCGAAGTGGCCGCCAAGATATCCACCGGCATGGTCTTCGTCAACCATCCCACGATGGTCAAGGCCGACATCCCCTTCGGCGGAATACGCCGCTCTGGCTACGGTCGCGAACTGACCGGCCTGGGCATCAAGGAGTTCGTGAACCACAAGGTCATCGGCATACCGGACATCGATGCGGCGTTCTGACCTTTCCCGCCTTTGTTAAAAGGGTCCCCGCGTGAACGGGGATTCTCCTTTTTCTAATCATTTTTAGTATTTAGCAGATAGAATCATGAATGGGCTCAGCCGGGAGACCACTTATCTCCTGAGCCAGATGGCAATAACCGAGAACTAATCGTCCCCATATGGCGCAGGGCCAGTATTCCTGTTGATTTCTTTTAATTAAAAAATTTTAAATACCATGAATAACAAACATTTCTCGCTCTAGATAATCTACAGCATTGTCTAGGAGAGGTTCGATATATGAGAGCGAACAGTTTAGCGAAAGCGCTGAAGGGGCCCATGGCCAAACGGACGTTGGCGTCCGCGTTGATCTTGGCATTGGCCTTGTCGTTCCTGCTGAGCCCAGCGAACGTCAGCGCGGCAACGCATGATGTGAGCGGAACACTGCCTGGAGATACCGTGTGGGTTACAGGTGAGACCTATGTGGTCACCGGCCAATTGATAGTCCCGGACGGCGTTACTCTGACAATACAGGAAGGTGTGATCGTGCTGTTCGAGGCCGGCGCCGGGATATATGTCCAAGGCGGAAGCCTCGTCGTCGAAGGTACGGCAGCATCGCCGGTGCTGTTCGACGCCAACGCGGTCACGAACGCAACCGATTATTGGACGGGCATCACTGCCGTTTTGGGCACGACCTCCGCTCCCACCGTATCGATAAGCAACGCCGTGTTCCACCACGCACTGACTGCCGTCTCGGCCACCGGGGCCGAGGTCGATATTCGCGATTCCGAATTCTCGGAGAACTACTACGCGATATCGCTGACCAATTGTGATGAGCCCGTCATAAGTGGGAATGTCATTACCGACAATGACGCCATCGGCATCATGGCCACATATACTGGCTTCGATACCGAGGAGGTCACCATCGAGGACAACGTCGTAAGTGACAACGGGCAGAACGGCATCTATCTGGTTGGGTACAGCAGTGACATCGGCAGCGTAGAGGTCCGGAGGAACACCGTAGAGGGCAACCAGAACGTAGGCATCTACATCCAAGTAAGCGATGCGGACACCAACTTCGAGAATATCGTCATCGAGGACAACATCGTCAACGACAACGGCGGCTATGGTGTTTCCATCTATGCCTACAACGATCTCCCGAGCGTCGCGATGAGCGGCAACAATGTGTCGGGCAACTCAGGCTACGGTGTGCTCGTCAGCACTTCCGTCGGCGGCATCGGCAGCATCCTTGTCGAGGACAACACTGTCAGAGACAACGGCGGCTACGGTGTCGATATCCTCGTCGTCGAGGAGATAGGCACTGCCACGGTCAGGGGCAATGTGTTCGAGGACAACGCCTATGATGGCATCTACCTCAGCGCCTACGGCCTCGGGAACGTGACCATAGTGGACAATGTAGCCAGCGGGAGCGAGAACGGCAACGGGATATTCGTTTACTCCTTCGAGGGCATAGAGAATGTCTCCGTCATCGGCAACACCGCTGAGAACAACCGCTATGTGGGTCTCTATGTCGTCGGCACCGAGATCGGCGAGGTCGCCATCGAAGGGAACACCGCAAACGACAACAGCGACAGCGGCATCTACGTCCACGCCAGCAACGGCAGTATGGACGGCATCGTCGTAGAGGACAATGTTGCCAGCAGAAATTCTGTCTCTGGCATCCACATCTCCGTCGGCCCTGGGGGCGCTGAAATAGGCAGCGTCGTAATCGACGCCAACGCGGCGGAGAACAACGGCGGCGATGGGATCTTCGTGAGCGCGGCCGATGGCGATATCGGTGACGTCCTCGTCTCAGGGAACTTCGTCCACAACAACACCAATGCCGGGATATGCTTCGACGCCAACGACTATGGTGACGTTACTGTCATCGACAACAACGTCCAGCACAACGGCGGTCATGGTGTCTGCTTCGACGGAGCGAACTATGGCGACGTTACCGTAACGGACAACATCCTCTGCCACAACGGCGGGGACCCGTTCCGCATGAACGGAGCGGAGTTCGGTGACATCGTCGTCGAGCGGAACAACATCTGCGACGGAAGTGGGATCTGGATCGGTGGCGAGAACTACTACGTTCCTGAGCCGGGGCCTGAGCCGCCCCCCCACATGCCGTACAGCTTCTACTACTCCAGTGGTGTAGTATTTTTCGCAAGCTGGACGACAGTGGCCATGAACGTTGGCATGCCGGCGATCGAGCCGGTCGTCACGAGCCCGGTATTCTCCTTCCCCGCCTTCCCGTGGTGGTAGTTAGGCAGCCGCACCGATGAAGTGAGCTCGAAAAGAGGTCACGGACCTCATCTGAAACCTCTTCCCGCTCTTCTTTTTCTGATCCGAAACACCGTCCCGACAGTCCGTTCTCAGAGCTTATTGGTGTTTAGAAGTTGAGTGGGCCAGCCGGGGCCACTCTTGACGTTAGCTAGATGATGAAGGCAGAGGGACCGGGTCAAGGACGATTTCTCCGACCCAAAGATGATTTGCAGGCGCTGCCCCTTCGCGTAGCCGGCCCGGCCACGATTCAAGGGTATTCTTCGTGCTGTTCCTCTCCCTGTTGCTGAACCGAGCGAGGAAGGTCGACCTGCTGGGGAAGATATGGACGGACGCGATTTTGCGCATCCTCGGCCTGCTGAATGTGACCAGGCTGGGGCGGGAGCGGCGCGTCGACAAGATCATCTAGCTGCGGCGGGAGCTGCTCGAGGCATTGGGGGTCGAGGCCCCCGTCGCCTACTTGGTCCTTGTTATCATGGAGGGGGGAGTCTAGGCTCATTCTGCGAACGAAAAATAATATCTCTGCCGCGGCTGCCCATACGATGGTAATGCTCAGAATAACGATCCCCAGATACGGAAGGCTGTTCGGAACGTTCTCGTTTACTGTCGAGGCTTTTCCGTCGATTATCAATTTCAAGCATCCCAACCAAGGGATCTCTGCAACGGGAACAGATTCTATCATCTCATAGGTGACGAGAGGCGAGATGAACGGCTGATCGACATCGTCGTTGTTGTCCCCTTTTGTGATGTATCCAGCGGCCCCGATATCATTATTGGAGATTATCGGATCTAGATCGACAACCACATCTTTGCTGTTGTAGCCCATATCGAACAGCGTGAGCCTGCCTGACAGCGAATTCGGGTCCACGGATCCGGTGCTGCACGACCACATGGGGGCCCCGGCTTCGTCCAGATATTTATTCAAATAATAGACCTTGACCGCTTTGTTCCCGCCATCTGGCACTATTTCAATGTACATCAAAGCCCTATGTATTACGGGATTTCGATCATTCCCTCTTTCATAGACGATCACACTGCCATAATCTCCGAACTTGGAATAACCGATGCTGCGACCCTCAAGATACGAAACTATCGGGGTCTTTGATTTGTCGCGCACCAAGACCATGTCTCCCGTATCGATCGCTCCGAGATGAGAGCGCCCATCCTCGTGCTGCATGCTCTTCGAAGTGACCGTCGAATAGGGAGGATCGTGACCTGAGTATGTCATCACGCCTGCGTAGATGCCAAAGAACAGCAGAGCCATAATCGCTACGGCGGTGATCGTGCTCTTAATCTTCCCACCCATGTGCCCAGGCATGCTCTGGATAATTTAAGATTTTAACTATTACTGTATTGAATTGACCGATTCGAATTTGTGACCCAGCCATTTCACTGACACCACTTTATAGAAAAAAGAGGAGTTAAGAGGTTTGCAGAGGCGTGCTCATTTCTGCTTCGGAGTATTCCGCCTCCTTACCAGGAACAATGCCAGGACGCCGATAACAGCCACGATGGCCACGACGGCGCCGATGATGAGCACACTGTCGTCACCGCCCTCGCCTTTACCGGCCGCCATGTCGTCCGTTATCAGGACGTAGGAGGAGAGGTGCGCTATCCGCATCTCCGCGTACCCGTCGCCGTCCACCGTCACCGTCTGATCCTGGTTCACCAGCTCCGCCGACCCGTAGTAGAACAGCGAGAACGTCTGTCCGGCGTATTCCTTCCCCACGAAGTATTTTATTATGCTTTCATAAGGGAGGGTGCCGGAAGCTGCGAAGTTCAGGTAGATCGCTTTGCCCGCTTTCCCGTTCTTCTCGATGTACTCCTTCACCGCCTGGTCCAGGGCATCGCCGGAACCGTACAACGCGGAAGTTATGGCGAGGTTCATGTTCGACGCCGTCCCCATCGCTCCCGACGTATCGAACGTCCAGGTGTATATGACGGTGGCTCCGTCGTATATGGTCACCGACAGATGCTTTCCTGCCGATGACGCGAACGCCTCCGCCGGTATCTGGTACAGGCTGCCCTTGTCCATCCTGATGTTCACTCCGTCCGGGTTGTATCCCGGCCCGGTCAGGAGGTCGAGCAGCTTGTCGGCATCGATCTTTCCGTCGGTGAGTATATCATCGACGTCAACATCGATCGTTCCCACGAACTCGGCAGCTACGGTTATAACGGTATCCTCGGTGATGTTGTACAGGGTGTACACGTTCCCCACGTTGGTGAGCGTGCCCACGGTGGCGGATACTTGCATACGATATCCCTTGGCCGGAGATATCGTGAACGTGGCGTTCCCGTCGAACGCTACGTAGGGAAGCGGGTTCACGTCCACCACGATACCGACTTCAGGAGCGTTGAAGGTCACCTTCATGCCCCACGTCGTGTACACGAAGGTAGGCGAGTCCTCAAGTCCGGTAATGAATCCCTCTCCGTGCACCGAGTGTATGTTCACCACCTGATCCGAGCTCATGCCCTTGAACACATTTTCAGTGAACGCCGGCGGGACGGAGCCGGTGATGTAGATGTCCTTCAGGTTGGGGCAGTACAGCACTGCCCATCCGTCGATCTTCACGACCCTCGGACCGAGGACCAGCGTCTCGATCGAGCTGTAACCGAACGAACAGTACCCGGACGATCCGGAGGTACTTATCTCTGTCACCCCGGTGCCTATGACCACCGATCTCAGGTTCGGATCACTATCGAAGCTTGACAGCTTCTTGACCTCGTCCGGCACGACTATGTCCCTCAGTCCGGGAGCATAGCACTGCATCGTTCCAGTGGCATTGTACACCACGCCGTTCTTCACGAACAGGACGTTCTCTCTGGGCGCTTCCGCCGGAGCGATCTCTATCTTTGTCAGATTGGTGCATCCCCCGAAGGCACCACTGGTGATCTTGGTCACGGTGCTGGGTATGACTACCTGCTTCAGCCCTGTGCAGCCCTCGAACACCGAACCGGATATCTCCAACAGACCCTCCGGAAGTATGACCTCCTTCAGGTTGGGACAGGAGGCGAAAGTCAGGCCGCCCACATATAACGCCCCTTTGCCGATGGTCACGGATTCCAGCGCGGTGCATCTATCGAGCGGGTAGCCCCTGTTTTCGTAGTTTTCATAGTCGTACCTCACTATGCCGCTCCCGAACACGATCGACTGGAGCGCGCCCTTGTCCCTTATCGCGGGGATATATTTCACGGTGTCCGGTATGACGACATGCGTCTTGGTCATCGGTATGAACTGTATGTCGGTGAAATCCGCAGTGAATATCATTCCGTCATACAGCGCGAAGTGGGGGTTCTCATAGACCACATTTATGCTCATGAGGTTCGGACAGTTGGTGAACGCCTGCGGACCTATTGTCTTCACCCCTTCTCCGAAGACCACCTTCCCCAGCGCGGTGCAGCCGGAGAACGAGCTACCTGTTATAGCCAGATCGACACCGTCGAGGTAGACATATTGCAGAGCGGTACAGTCGATGAAGGCGTTGTTCAGGGTGTGTGTATATATCCCGAACTTAATCTCGTCGAGGCTGGTGCAGCCGTTGAACGCGTACTGCTCCACCGTGACGATATACCTCAGATCGATGCTCTCCAGTGCCGCGCAGCCCTGGAATGTACCTGGGTGAATGGTACTGAGGTTGTATCCCAAGGTTATGCTCTTCAGGTTCACGCAATTGGCGAATGCAGAACCCCACATGGTCTTTACCTTGTTGGGAAGGACTACGTTCTCAAGACCGGTGCCCCTGAATGAGTTAGCACCTATCGTAGTGAGCGTGCTCGGCAGCGTGATGGACCTCAGCGCTGTGCATCCATCGAATATCCCAAGTCCCAATCTACCGTCTCCAATAGATACTATTCCTTCGGGCAGCGTCACCTTCACAAGGTTCGTGTTGCCCGCCAGGGATATGGCGAGGTCCGGGACGTTCGCGGTGAACACTATCTCGGAGATACTGCAGCCGGTGAACGCATAGGTCCCGAACGAAGTGACAGCGTCAGGGACCGTGAACGCTCCGGTCCTTCCGCCCGGCAGGTACAGGAGCTTCAGAGTTTCCCCTGTCTTCTGATAGAGGACGCCGTCCATTACTTTGAACGGAGAGGACTCCGCAAGATCGAACCCTATGGCCTTAAGCGATTTGCATCCGTTAAACGTCAATTCGTATACGGTGCTCAGCCCCTCCCCTCCCGTCACCGTCTCCAACGCAGAACATCCCTGGAATGAACCCTGGTTGCTGGACCCCCATTGGCTGAGGCCCAGTCCGGTCACGGACGCGGGTATATCAATGGCCTTCAGCGACGTGCAGCGACAGAACGCATTTTGGTATATCTCCTTCAGCCCCTCAGGTAAGATCACGTCCGTCAGGGCGGTGCAGTCCTGGAATGTTCCCTCTAATATCTTTTCCAGTTTGATGGCCTTGCTCATGTCCACTGTTTTCAGGGCAGTGCACTTTTCAAATGCTCCCCTTCCGATGGAGTTCACTCCCGCGCCGAGGGTGACGCTCTTTAAGCCGGTGCCTTTCAGAGCGCTGTTGTCTATCGTTTGAAGCGTGGCCGGGAACTTTAGGGTTTCCAGCGCCTCGCAGCCGGCGAACGCGCTGGCTCCGAACGATATCACTTCGTCACCCATCTTGACTGTCGTGAGCGAAGAACAGCCCATGAACATCGCGGCCGGAATGGTCGTTGCATCGTCGTCCAGGGTCACCTCCTTAAGCGCCGTGCATCCGTAGAACATGTCTGATGCGTCGGTGATATCGACCCCTGTAAGGTTCATCGTCTGCAACGAGGTACAGCTTCTGAACGAGTACTCTCTGGCTATAGTGTTCAACTTACCTATGTCCACGTCGGTCAAATTCGCGCAATAGGCAAAGGTCTCGTATCCAATGCTCTCAACGTTGTTCAGGTCCAGGGTCTTGAGTTTTGATTTTTTGAACACATAGTCTCCCAGCTCCTTCACCTTGTCCGGCGCCTTGAACGTCTCCAAAGCGGCTCCCTGGAATGCTGAACCGCCTATCGTTTCGATGGAGCCGGGAAGGTCCACCGTCTTAAGCGCCGTGCATCCGTCGAACATCTGCTGCGGAATGGCAGTGGTGCCCGCGGGGATGCTTATGCTTTCAAGCGAGACGCAGTCTCTGAAAGCGGAATTGCCAAACGATGTTATGCTCTTAAGATCTATGAATTTGATCCCTGCCTTGTAGAATGCCCCCTGTCCGATTTGAGTGATGGTGCCCGGCAGTGTTACCGTCTCGAGCTTCTTGCAATTTGAGAACATCTGGTCGCTTATGGCGGTCAGACCGGTCCCGAAAGTTACGGAGGCGAGGTTGGAACAGCCGTAAAATGCAGATTTTGCGTTCGTGACGCTGTCCGGTATGGTGATCGAACTAAGGCCGGTGCAGCCCCTGAACACATTCTCAATGCTGGCAATGATCGTGCCGGTGGCGAATGTTACTGTTTCGAGGCTCGAACATGAGTTGAATAAGTATGTACCCATGGTTCCCACGCTTGCCGGTATCTCAATGGATCTCAGCTGGCTGCATCCCGTGAACGCGTAGTTCCCTATCGCTGTCACCGTGTCAGGCATCGTGAACGACCGCAGCACGCTGCATGCTCCGAAAGAATAGTTCCCTATGCGGGTTATCTTCGCCTCTCCGAACTCGACCTTCTGGAGTGAGATGAAGTCCTGGAACGCATAGTTGCCGATCGATGTGACTCCGTCGCCTATAACGACGGTCGCGACATCGTTCCTGATGTTGTACCACTGAGGCCTTCCGGAACCGTCCCATGCATCAGTGTAGTTGGGCATTGCGCCCTCGCCGGTTATAGTGAGGGTGTACGTTCCCTCATCGTATTCGTACGCGAAACTCTCTGCCGACGTGTCGTTCGACATCAACACTGCCAGTGCTCCCGCCACGAGGCAGAACACCGCTATGATGGCCATTGCCAGAAGCGGCCTGCCTGCTTTCGGGCTGTCGTATGCGCCATTCCTCGTCATCGGAATCAATCCTGCTCTTTCCAACATATCCTTGCGTTTAGTTGGATATATCATCCATCATATTGGATATGTAGGATGTATGCTCCATCAGCAGGGGCATATATTAGTTTTTTTACCAAAATCATCACGTGCATTATCTTTGCACATCGTGAACGTTCGTCGTCATGGCGAAGTTATCGATGCTCATGAGATCGATGAAGTACACCGACAGGAGATCCCAGACCGGGGAGTGATGAGGCCTGTGGCAGCTGTACCACTCCAGACATTATGGGAGATCCGCCTCGAACCTCTCGTACCATCCAGCCTGTCCATGAACCCCTCCTGGAGCGAGCGATTCCAGCGTTCGATCTTGCCGCACGTGGTCTGCCGGCGAACGCCGGCCGTGATGTGCTTGATTCCCAACAACTCACGGGTGCATCCGAAAACAGTCGGACGGCCGCCTGTTGTGTAGAAATGCAGCGTGGTCAGCCAACATTTGGCGAGGACGCTAAAGACACTCAATGTTACGATTAACAGTTCTGACACTACCTCAGCGGTGTCCGGCCTCAAGAGCTTCGACGCGATGGTGGATTGCGAGTGATCGTCGAAGAGCATCAATAGGGGCCTGGGCTTGACATCATCGGCCTCCCTGATATCGCAATGCCACAGCGAGTTCAGATGCTTGCGCTCGACGCTCGCCATACGCGACGCTTCCTAGGCCCCTGTCTCACGAGACCATTCTCGACTAGGACCTCGCGTACCTTCTGATGATTGAGGTCAATGTCGAGCATCGTCATGATCTTCTGCGTGCCCAGAAAAGTATATTTCATCCTTAGATCTGCGATGCTCTCGGCGAACCGCCTCTTCTCCCCCATTATGGTCCGGGGCCTCATCGACAGCGTGCGAACCACATCCCTGCACCTCGCATCGTTCCAGCGGTTCCGTCTCTTCGTTGCGAACGCCACCGGCACCCGGATCAGATATGCGGCGCGAGACTGCGTATTGCCCTTCCTGATCCGTTCTACAACGTACTTCCTGACCTTGAACCAGTCGCGTTGTTTATGCACATGCTTCGCCGGCTCGCACTCGAACACCTCGTTCATCTTCAATTCTCCAAACGATGTGAACGAGGTGTTCTCTTTTCTCACATCGCGAAGAGTTCCAGATTATAATTTCCTCGACCCTTCACGATGTCTGTTGATAGTACGCGGGCCACCTCCTCCATGTTCGTGAAGGACCTGGGATATGTGAGAGGAATTATAGCCCCATCGTTCAGAGAGTGATCCAGTAAGCTGTCGTTCGCCGGTTATTGGGCCAAGGAATCCACGGATGAGATGGGGAAGTGCAGGAGCTTAGGTGAGGAAATATAAATAGTTACAATGTATTTGGGAGAATACATCCAATTAACAGTATATCTGGGAGCATACATCCAACTTAAATGGCCGCCCATGGTGTGCGATTGTTCCTTCTCATCATCGCGGTTGGCAAAACAGAAATAAGAGGTAGGCACGTGGGAAAGGAAAAGATGTTCATCGTGGTGGCAGCCGTATTATTTGCGGCCCTCATCTCATTGAACACATCCTTCGCCTCTGGTGACGTGGCCGCAGAAGTCACCGATTCCGGCAGGGCTGGACAAAAGGCGACATGGGCGTATGAAAGCGATACCAAAACACTTACGATAAAAGGCGAAGGAAGCACATATGACTTCAAGCAGGGAGGCGCCTACGGGCTTCCGGGATGGAGGGACCTGTCTGTCGAGACAGTAACGGTCGAGACAGGCATAACGGGCCTGGGGGGCAACATCTTCGCATATAATCCGGAGATAAAAACGGTGACTCTGCCGGATGGGCTGCTGACAATCGGGGAGTCCGCGTTCTCGGGCACATCCATAATGTCGATAGATCTTCCTGACAGTATCGTTTCGATAGGCAACAGCGCATTCAGCATGACCATGCTGACCTCTATTATCCTACCTCCCAAAATGACGACGATCGGTTCCAACGCATTCAGCGGAACAGCGCTTAATGTGCTGGAGATACCGTCCAACGTTACCACGATAGGTTCAGGAGCATTCAGCGGGACCAAACTGGTATCACTGACGATACCGTCAAATGTAAACATCATAGGCGCTGGTGCATTCAGCGGCATATCAACTCTTGAAACGTTGAACATAGAAGAAGGCGTCAATAGAATAGAGAACGGAGCGTTCTCCGGAACTACCATGAGGACAATAACGGTGCCGAACAGCGTCGTTTCCCTCGGAAGCAGTGTGTTCAGCGGATGCACCGGTTTGGAAAAGGCCGTGATCGGGGACGGAGTGTCGATGATAAACACCGGTCTTTTTGGGGGCTGTACGGCGCTGACCGATGTAACGTTCGGCGATGGCGTCACGGGAATGGATACGGATGTCTTTCCCAGAACGACGTCTCTGAAATCGATAACCCTGCCTAAGAACTTCGCTTATTTTTTCACTGAATGGGATACCGTTACAACGGCCTTCACGGGTTCGTCCCTTCTTAATATCTATGTCGATGAAGGGAACCAGTTCTTTGAGAGTTACGAAGGTGTTCTGTTTACAAAGGGAATGGTAGAGCTCGTTGCATATCCTCCCGGAAGGATGGATCCCGTGTATGAGGTGCCAAGGTATGTCATCAGCATAGGGGACCTTGTCTTCTGGGACACGAACCTTCAGGAACTTGTGATATCCAATACGGTCCTGTCAATAGGAAAGATGGCCATCTGCTTGGACTCTGTCACAGTTCCGAACAGTGTCAAGAGCATAGAGGAGAAGGGCATTTCCGCGAAATATGTGAAGATCGGTAATGGAATAACGGCGATAACAGACAACATGTTGGACAGGAACCTGGAGGTTCTGGACCTGGGCACAGGAGTTGTCTCGATAAGCACGGAACTCTTCGCTTACGGAAAGCTGAGGGAGGTCAACGTGGACCCCGAAAACACTCAGCTGACTTCCGTGGGGAACATAGTATACACGAAGAACATGCGGGACATCGTTCTCATCCCCGCCGGGAAATCGGGACAGTATGTTATGCCCAACACGATCGAGTATATCCGGGGTGGGGTCTTCCAATACACCTCGATATCGGAGGTGGTCATGAGCGAGAACCTGAAGGGCATAGGCAGCGGGGCGTTCTATGGCAACAAGTACATCACATCGATAAAGATACCAAAGAAGGTCGCATCCATCGGAAGCGAGGCCTTCTCCGGTTGCGTGAATTTGAAGATGGTGTTCTTCGAAGGGAGTCAACCGCCCAGCATGGGGTATAACTCGTTCTACCTTGGCGATGTGGATAAGTGGGGCAGTCTGAGAGTGTATTCCGTCTTCCCGGCAGGCTTCATGGACCGTTATGCCGGGAAGTTCACAACGTTGTCATATTACGACTCAGAGGTCAGGCCGGTGGGTCTGCTGGAAGAGGTCAGAGGGAACACTACCCTCTTGGCGATCGGGATAGTGCTGTTCTCCGCGGCCCTTATCGTAGCGGAGCGTTTAATGTCAAAACGGAGAGGATAATACGACATCCGAACAAATGGGAGGAGATGATCAAAATGAATGCTAACACTTCAAAGCTCTTCGCGATTCTGGCGGTCGTGGTGATAGCGGCCTCGTCGCTGGCCTATGTGTATCTCAGTGACGATGGCGGCGAGGGGGAAAACGTTGGGAAAGGCGAAACTGAGGGCGGCTACATCAGTTTCTTCTTCTACGACAACTACGAATATGACCAAAAGTCGGGGCTGCTCGCTGAAAACACACATCTGGCCAACGGATTCTGGGTCAAAGGATACGGCGACACCAAGACAGAATGCTTCAAGGATGCATGTGAACGGGCAGGCATCGATGTCGTCATGACCGGCGACGGTCTGGGTGGGTGGGCCAACACGACGGATGGCAATTATGCACACATAGGGTGGGCAGGAGGAAAGTGGACCTCGGATATATGGCTCGGAAGTACGGAGACGTACAAAGTAAAGTACATGGCCATAGGTCATGGGAGATGGTCCGGGGGTAGCGGAGGCAACCCTCCGGCCCCGTGGCAGACCCCTGATGACATACAGTGGTATTTCGGGGAGTCCAAGGAACCGGGGACCGGCACCGGCGTTAAATTCTATTTCTACGACAACTACAACAATGACCCTCCGGCCGTCAAATCGCAACCGTATTCTTCACAGACGGACAGATTCGTGGCTGACGGATACTGGGTGACGGGATACGGGGGAACAATGGCCGATGCGTTCAGGGATGCGTGCAAAAGGGCGTTCGGCAACAATGTGATGATAGGATACAACGATGCCAGCGGCACGATAAACAGGATCGGCAACGTAGGGTCGCAACTCCATTCCCTTATGTGGAACGGGACTGCGTGGGAATCATGCAATCTCTCGGAGCTGTCGATAACTTCGGACATGTACATCGGAATAGGTCACGGGTCCAAGTCGGCCGGAGGCAACCCTCCGACCCCGTGGCAGACTCCTGATGATATGAACTGGGGCCTGTGAGGTGTTCGGATGGACGAAGGATGCGCTATAGAGGCACGTGGGCTGGTCAAGAGGTTCGGGTCGTTTACGGCGGTGGACGATCTGAGCATGAATGTGCGCAGAGGAGAGTTCATGGGTCTGCTCGGTCCGAACGGCTCGGGAAAGAGCACGACGCTGAAGATGATCACTGGCCTAATATGGCCCACGCAAGGCACAGTGATGATAAACGGTCAGGATATATCCGACCATCGCACCGCGCTTTCGGAAGTGGGGTGTGTCATCGAGACACCAGAGTTCTATGCGTCATTCACGCCTTCCGAGGCGTTGCAGTATGTTGGAAGGATCTATGGGCTCAATGAGCGGGAGATCGCCATAAGGTCCAGGGATGTGCTGGAAGAGGTGAAGATGTGGGAATGGCGCGACAAACCTCTGAGCAAATTCTCCAAGGGGATGAGGCAGAGGACCGTGCTAGCCCAATCCATGATCTCCAACCCCAGCATATTGATACTCGATGAACCCACCTCCGGTCTGGACCCCCGAGGGATGATCGAGATGCGTGCGGTCCTTTCCGAACTTAAGAGAAGGGACCGCGCGATGCTCATAAGCACGCACATGCTGAAGGAAGTGTCAGAGATGTGCGGATCTGTCAGCATGATCAGGAACGGGAAGCTGATAGCTTCCGGTGATGTCAACAAGCTCATCAAAGATTATGTGGACAGGTCCAAGGGAAGGGTGGAGCTAAGTGTACGCACCGTAAAACCGATGACACAGACATTTATAAAAGACATATCCGCAAGCACGGGGGTCAGGTCCGTGAACCTCATGGGGGATTATGAGGTAAGGCTTGATTTTTGCGGCTCCACCGACGATCAGTCCAGGGTGGTCGACATCGTTCAGGAACATGGCCTGAGGCTGATGGCAATGAACGAGAAGGGGTTGGATATAGAGCAGCTGTATATGGAACTGACCGAAGGGGAGGTAAACGTCGAATGAAGCTGCCCGGAATTAACATGTCCGACATGTTCGGCCGAATGGAAGAGAATGTGTATGACAATTATGGAGCGAACAAGCAAAGAGACGAGAAATATGAATTAACCAACAAGGCAGGGCAACTTTGGACCGTCTTCCTGAGCCAGATGAAGCTCTTCACAAAGAGCTATCTGCCGATCCTGATGATCGTATTCGTGGCCCTTATCCCCGTCTTGATATATTCCGGCGTACTTGACAGCGCCATAATCAATCCCATCCGCGAGGAGATCGGCGATACGGGAGAGACATACGTCGCCATATGCCTGGGTTTGCTGCCGGTGATGATGGCCCTGATCTCATGTATGATATGCGGGTCCATGTTGCCCTCTGAGTTCAGGTACCGCACGGCGTATCTGAACTTCCCGTTGCCGCAGTCCAGGATGACATTCTATCTGGGCAAGTTCCTCGCGGGATACGCATTGGTATTGGCAACGATCCTGTCGGCGTTCGCGGTGTCCATATTGATGGCCACGTTTGCAGGATACGATTCCGTGAGTTCGGCGGCCATAGGGGAGGCGATGCTTCTGAGCATTGCGGGGAGTTTCGCATTCTGCAGCATCGCATACGGGCTTAGTGCATTCATGTCCCACGGTTCCACGATGTTCCCCTTCGTACTGATATTCATCATGATACCCGCATTCACTCTGATAATGGCGGACGCAGGGGGGTTCGGGGATCTCGTGGGATACGTGCCGAGCTTCGCCGGGGACCTCGCACTTGCGTCTCTGGGGTCCGACCAGACGCTGTCCGTATCGTTGTTGCTTACCAATATCGATGTCCAAATGACCGCATCTGTCCCGCTTGCGGCAACGGCCAGTCTTATTTGCGGCGTATTGTTCCTTCTGATAGGGATGTCCAAGACAAGGAGTAGGGAGATATGATGAAAAGAACCGTGCCGGCGCTAGCAGTGATAATGACGCTAACGATGCTGACGGTATGCTTCTCACCTTATTCGGAGGGAGCGACGGACGTACAGAACCAGAAACAGATGAACGTGAAGAATGTCTACTGTTCAGAGTTCATAAGTTTGGGCACACTTCCCTCATATGAAGAGAACTCCTACTACTTCTTCATAGTGGGTTCAGACAACCACAAGGAGTTCCTCAGGTACGTGAACGGGGAGACGTCGGTGTTCCTGCCGGCCCACGACTTCGCCGTCATACAGAAAGGGGACCGAGTGGCAGCGTATTTCTTCAGTTCGGAAACCTATGCCAACGGATACGAGGTGATACTCGAATTCTATAATTTCTCCGGGACGTTATTTGAGGGATACCTTCAGCTGACGTTCGAGAAATTCGTGGGTGTGGATAGCATACAGCATTTCTTCATGAAGGGCTCGACGGCGATTATCAAATGGTCGACCAAGCCGGCGAAGATGACAGCATACTTCGATGGAGAGAACATAGCCAGGCTGGCAAAGTACGATGCAGAGACAGGGACGTACGAGGTGACGGTGGACATTGAAGAGAACGGCGTGTACCCGCTGTGGTTCGTGAACGATTCAACGAACACCATAAACGCAACCGTCTACTACAGCATCGAAGGATTCGAGAGTTCAGGCAGCACATGGATCGCGATCCTCTCGATCATCATGGTCGCGGCCGTGGCGACGCTGCTGGCAATGTCCTTCGTAAAACCCAGATGGTCGAAGCCCCTGGCGCAGGAAGGGGATCCGTTGCAGGGGGACGAAAAAGAAAATGCGTAAGATGGCGGTGTTAGCTGCAGCATTGCTCCTTGCAACAGCACTCCTGTCCCTTCAACCGGTGGGATCGTCCGCCGAGCCCACATTCGACGAATGGAATACCTTCGACGAGAGCACCTACCAATACACGACGCACTTGCAGAACGGGCGTTACTGGTCGGAGATCACCGCCTACTCGGGCACGGCGGAAAACCTTACCGTACAGTCGTCCATGGAAGGATACCAGGTGACTTCGATAGGGGATTCCGCGTTCTCCGGGAATACATATCTCAAGACGGTGATAATACCAGAACGGGTAACTGTCATCGGTAAGAACGCATTCAGCGGATGTATGCAGTTGAACGACATCTATTTCATGGGGCCCATGCCGGAGATCGGGCAGGGCGCGCTCGGCAGCGCAGCGGCCCACTACCTGTCCGCGCATTCGGGATCGTGGGACGGATATTCTGGTTCAAAGTCCCAGACCGAAGAATATTCGGACGGTTCTCTGAAATATTACATCGTCAACGACACGGCGCACGTGTGCGGCTGGATGTCCGGCAGCAGGGTGGAGATACCAGCATCCGTCACGAAGGACGGAATTGTATATGAGATGAGATCGGTGGCACCGTGGGCGTTCTACGGCAATTGGAACATCACGGAAGTCTCGATCGCCGAAGGGGTGTCGATGATAGAGGAAAGGGCGTTCATGTACTGCAAGAACCTATCCTCCCTTACCCTTCCTTCCACGCTTCTGGCCATAGACGACGAGGCGTTCAGGATGGAGATCCCTTCATCCAGTGCCGGGTCGGAAGCGTCCCTCGAAGTTCTGACCCTTCCGTCCGGTCTGGAGTATATGGGCTTTGAAAGCTTCAGAATGAATTGTGAGATCACGGCCGTGACCGTTCCGGATTCCGTGACAACGTACAAAGAAGGCGTGTTCAGGGCGTGTTACAAGCTTGAGAGCGTGACGCTCGGCTCGGGGATAGACGCTATACCGGATTGGTCCTTCGACAACTGTTATGCGCTCAGAACCGTCACGGCATACGGAACGATCGGGTCGGTGGGGAACAGCGCATTCCTATCCGACAGCAGCCTGACTGATCTGAACCTTGTCAACGGAGGCGTCACCGAAATAGGGAGCAATGCGTTCTCGGAATGCACATCCCTGATCTCCTTCCCGATGCAGGGCGTCGAACGCATAGGGTCCGGGGCATTCTACAACTGCGTGGCCTTGGAGGAAGCGGTGCTCGATTCCGCGGTATCCATAGGGGATGGGGCGTTCAAAAGTTCCGGTGTGATGACCGTGAGCATCGGGGAATGCACCGGAACCATCGGAAGGGATGCATTCCTGTCCTGTCCCCGGCTGACGGACATAACGGTCGACAGCCGCAACACGGAATTCCTTTCCATCGATGGAGTTCTGTTCAGCAAGGACATGGAATTGAAATGTTATCCTTCGGGAAAAGCGCTCTCGTCATACACGATACCGGACGGAACGACGGCCTTGGGCGACAACTCCATGCAGGGTGCGAAATTCAGCAAAGTAACAATACCTTCCACGATCACGGAGATAGGCCCCCGCGCTCTTTCCTTCACGTCGCTTGCGGAAGTGACGATACCTTCGAGCGTGAGGTATGTGGGAGACCGGGCGATGTACGAATGCAGCGAAATGCGATATGCGCACTTCGAGGGAGCCCCTCCTGAATTCGGGGTACACGTGTTCCGCGGAGCGCATCCGGATTTCACCATATTCTATGATGAGGAACACTCTGCGTCATGGGAGGATGCGGAGAGCATATCGCAATACGAGGCGCGCATATGGGAAGATCAGGAAGGAGAGGGGGCCTCCGCGATCATGATCGCGGCGATCGCAACAATAGCGCTATTGCTCGCGGCAACGGCGGTATGCCTCAGAAGAAGATGAATCACCTTCTGCTCTTTTTGGAGATCGCCACCTCTATTCCTACCAAGGATACGGACAGAATGACAATGGCCACAAGTATATAGGCAGTGTTGCGGGCCATCTCGTCGACAATGCTGGCATATGATGCCTCGGAGTCGTAGTACGCTAGGTCCGTATCTCCAGAATATCTGTCCAGGAACCCGGGGGTCATGGCCGAATACACCCTTACGGCCTCGGACCCCCCGGTGTCGAAGGCGTTCCTGCCTATCGTCGGGAGGGCCCCCCCTTCAAAGTGGATCATTGTCATATTGGAACAGCCTGCAAAGGCATCATCACCTATGATCTTCACACTAAGAGGTATCTTTATGCTTGTGAGGGAGGTGCCCGCGAACGCGCCCCTGCCTATAACCGAAAGATCGTTGCTCAGGGTAACGGAAGACAAGGAAGAGTATCTGAACGAGTTATCGCTTATATGCGTGACGCTGTTGGGCATTATGAAATGGCCAGTCAAAGCGCCAGGAACGACGAGCAGCTGTTTGATGTTGTTGTTGTAGAGTGCACCGTTAACAGACGCGAAATGAGGGTTGTTGAGATCGACGGTTATGCTCTTAAGGTAGGGGTTCTGCCTCATCGTTTCATAATCCAGATGTGTGACGCCGGCGCCGATGTGTATATTGATCGCGGAACCGAGGGACGGAACGATAGTGCCGTCAACGGCCTTCATTCCGCTTCCGATATACAGATATTCAAGCACGCTTCCGGTGTCCACACCGGACTTGTCGATCTGGGTAACACCGTCGGATATGGACAGATATTTCATTCCGGTGCACTGTCCGAAGGCGTTCTTACCGATATATCCCACCGAATCTGGAAGCACGACCCTTTCCAGTGAGATGCACATGTAGAACGCAAAAGGGGATATGGATTCCACGCCGTCCGGTATATAGTACTCCGCAATCCCGGAGGTGGGGAGGAATCTGACGATCTCGCTCTTGTCATTGTTGAAAAGTATGCCGTCCGAGCTGGAATAATATTCGTTGCCGGGTTCCACATCGATACGTTCCAGGGAATCGAGGTACCTTGTTGAGAAGGCCTCCGGGGATATCCATGCCACCTTCCCCGGTATGCACAGATCCTTGAGGCCGGAGCCGCTCGTAAGCCATCTCTCGATCGCGGTGACGTTCTTTCCGATGGTGAACGATGTCAGGACAGGAGTGTCCGCCACAAGGCCTTGGGAAAGGATGCGGACCCCGTCACCGATGACGACGGTGGCAAGGTTAACGTTCTTGGCGAAGGCGCTGCCGCCTATCGTCTCCACGGAATCCGGAACGGTCACGGCCGTTAGCCTTGTACCGAAAAATGCCAGCGTGCCTATGCTGGTGAGCGTATCCGGCAGGTCGATTAGTGTTATGGAAGTGCCGGAGAATGCATTGGTACCTATCGACTCAAGTCCATCAGGGAGGCTTACGCTCGCAATATCCGGATTGTACCGGAGAGCGCTGTCGCCCACTCTCGTCACGCCTTTCTCTATGATCGCGCTCCTGAGGTTGAGCTCGGACCACGGGGGAGCACCGGCCCGGGGGTCGTTGGGCGGGACATCGGGATCGTCATAGTCATACATGGGGCCGCTGCCCTCAAAGGTGATGCACATGGAGTTCAGATCGATGTCATAGGTTACATTGGCCCCCGCGCTTCCATTGGTCACCGGCGGCGGCCTTTCGAATCCGTCCACCGATGGGATCATGCTCGCTGAAAGAAGAAAGAACAGCACTGCGACCGAGGTCATGCCGAAGATGATGCGCCGAGGGGAGATGCGCTCGGGTGCGGAACCGCCTCTGGACATTACGCCCTTATGCCTGTCTGCCGCCATAATATATTCCTCGCCGGGCACAACCGTTCCCAAGCGTAGATCCGAGTTATCAGCTTGACTATCAAACCCCATCGATGTCCCCTACTGCCTCATCACTGCCCGTTGCAGCCGCCGACAGTGGATTGCCTGGAAGCGAGTTCGTAGGGTTAAGGAATGAACGGCATGCCGCTCAAGATGCGCCTTCAAAGAGTGGGTAGAAAAGCCGAATGTATATAAAGAGGGACGGGATTGGCGGCCTCTAAATCCGCAAGGCGCTCATCTCATGAACCCCTCCGATCTCCCGGTCTGATGCGCCCTTGTGTGCGATTGGTGCGATGAAGGCATTGGTGGAAAATGATTCTGCGGTACCTTAAGGCCAGAGAGTGGGGGCTGATCACCGCCATCACGGCGTTCATTGTGGTCCAGGTATGGTTCGACCTGATGATCCCGGATCATATGTTCACGATCACCAACCTGATCCAGACCGGAGGTACCATGGAGGAGGTCATGGGGGAGGGAATGATCATGCTCGCCCTCTCTTTCGGAAGCCTTCTGATGGCAATGGCAACAGGTTACCTGGCCGCCTATGTCGCCACGAGCCTATCCAAGCGGCTTCGTTCCATGGAGTTTGGCAAGGTCCAGTCGTTTTCCTCGAACGAGATCGGCAAATTCTCAACGGCAAGCCTGATAACGCGCGCGACCAACGATATCACGCAGGTGCAGATGGCCGTTGCGCTGGGGCTG
The DNA here is from genome assembly GCF_000308215.1 of Methanomassiliicoccus luminyensis B10. Classification (NCBI taxonomy): domain Archaea; kingdom Methanobacteriati; phylum Thermoplasmatota; class Thermoplasmata; order Methanomassiliicoccales; family Methanomassiliicoccaceae; genus Methanomassiliicoccus; species Methanomassiliicoccus luminyensis. Next base: position 8,682 of record NZ_CAJE01000017.1, on the reverse strand, counting down.
CAGGTGATAATCAGGGCACCGATCCTGGCCGGCTGGGCGATCATTAAGATCTCCGGAAAAAACTGGCAATGGACCGCGGCTACTGCTGTGGCTATCGTCGTAATGATCGTGGTCATCTCGGCGCTGATGTACTTCGTGGTCCCCCGATTCAAGAAGATCCAGTGGCTAACCGATGAGGTCAACCGCGACATAAGAGAGAACCTCAAGGGCATTCGTGTCATCCGCGCATATAACGCGCAGGAATATCAGGAGAAGAAGTTCGAAAAGGCCAACGAGAACCTCACATCCAACAACTTGTTCACCAGCCGTGCCATGGCGCTGATGACGCCAGTGATATCAACGGTGATGAGCATGCTGTCCCTTTCCATCTATTGGATAGGGGCGATGATCATTGCGGCCACCGTAGGCATCGGGACGCAGATGATACTGTTCTCGAGCATGGTCACCTTCCTCTCGTACGCCATGCAGGTCATCATGGGCTTCATGATGCTCATCATCGTGTTCATAATCCTGCCACGGGCAGTTGTCGCCGCCAGGCGTATCGAGGAGATACTGGATACGGAACCGACTATAACGGATGGGCAGATCACGGAATCGCCCGGAACGGCCAACGGCGAGATAGTGTTCGACAAGGTGGGGTTCAAGTATCCTGGTGCATCCGACTATGTTTTGAAGGACATCAGTTTCAAGGCAGAACGAGGGGAGACCGTGGCGTTCATCGGCTCTACCGGGAGCGGGAAGAGCACCATTGTTAGTCTTATCATGCGCTCATACGATGTCACCGAGGGCTCCATCACCATCGACGGAGTGGATGTCCGCGATTACACTCTCAAGGCCCTTCATGGGAAGATAGGATATGTGCCTCAGAAGGCCAGCCTGTTCTCGGGCACCATCGCCTCCAATGTCGCTTATGGCGACAGGACGTCCGAGAACATGGAAGAGGATGTGAGGGGAGCTGTCGAGGTCGCCCAGGCAACAGAGTTCGTGGAGGCCACGGAGGGCGGCTACAGTGCCACAATAGCTCAGGGCGGGACGAACATCTCGGGAGGCCAGAAGCAGCGCCTCTCCATCGCTCGCGCGGTATATCGGCGGCCCGAGATATTCATCTTCGACGATTCGTTCTCGGCCCTGGATTATAAGACCGACCGCCAGCTCAGAAGCGCCCTCAAGAAAGAAACGGCCGATGCGATCAGCATAATCGTCGCCCAGAGGGTCGGCACGATACTGGATGCCGACAAGATCATCGTACTGGACAATGGATATATCGCGGGCATAGGCAAGCACCACGATCTACTCGGCACCTGCCCGGTGTACAAGGACATTGTCTACTCTCAACTATCCGAGGAGGAACTCTGCAGATGATGCAGGGCGGTCGTCCGGGAGGACCCGGTGGCAGGCACCAAGGGGGAAAGGCCAAGAGCTTCAAGGATGCCTGGCGAAAGATGCTGGCCTACATGAGGCCATACGCTGTGGCCATCATCGTTGCCTCTGTCCTCGTGATCATTGGGACCGCGCTTACCGTCATAGGGCCCGACAAGCTCAGCGAGATAACCAATCTGATCTACGGCGGGATGACGACCGGCTCGTTCGACCTCGCCGGGGTCGCCAGCATCGGCATGTTCCTGGTAACGATCTACATCATCTCGGCAGTGACGACCTACGGCCAAGGATACATAGTGGCCACGGTGGTCCAGAAGCTGTCGAAGCGCCTCCGCACCGACATATCGGAGAAGATCAACCGCCTTCCGCTCAGGTATTTCGATCGGACCAGCTACGGCGATGTCCTCAGCCGCGCGACCAACGATGTGGACACCATCGGTCAATCGATGAACCAGAGCCTCGGTACGCTTTTGAGCGCTTCCGCGATGCTCATAGGCTCGACGGTGATGATGCTCATTACCGATGTCACCTTGGCCCTGACCGCCATCGCTTCCGCGCTGGGCGGCTTCGGATTGATGATGCTGGTGATGTCCAGGTCGCAAAAGCACTTCGTCCGCCAGCAGGCCTCGCTGGGCAAGATAAACGGCTATGTCGAGGAGAGGTACGCAGGGCACAATATCGTCAAGGCGTACAATGGCGAGGAGGCTGCCCAGAGGGAGTTCGACTCCCTCAACAGCGAACTCTTTGACAGTGCGTTCAAGTCGCTGTTCCTCTCCGGCATGATGATGCCCATCATGGGGTTCATCGGAAATCTGGGATATGTGATGGTGTGCATCGTTGGCGCTGTTCAGGTCATCAACGGCACCATACTCATAGGCACAATAGTCGCGTTCATAGTGTACGTGCGCCTGTTCACGCAGCCCCTCACGCAGCTGGGACAGGCCATGGCCAGCCTGCAATCTGTCGCCGCAGCTTCGGAGCGGGTCTTCGAGTTCCTCGACGAACCGGAGCTGGAGAACGAAGACGGAAAGACGCTGGTCCATAGGGATGTGAAAGGGGATGTGGAGTTCAGGAACGTTTTCTTCGGGTACACTCCAGAGAAGGAGATCATCCACGATTTCTCCGTCAAGGTGAAGGCCGGAGAAAAGGTGGCGATAGTCGGCCCGACCGGGGCCGGCAAGACCACCATCGTCAACCTCCTGATGCGCTTCTACGAGGTGAACTCGGGCGATATCCTCATCGACAATGTATCGACGAGGCAGCTCACGAGGGAGAACGTGCATGACATGTTCTGCATGGTCCTTCAGGATACCTGGCTGTTCCAGGGCACCATCAGGGAGAACATCGCCTATTGCAAGGAGGGCGTCACCGATGAGGAGATCGAGAACGCCTGCAAGGCCGTCGGCATCCACCATTTCATCAGCACATTGCCGGATGGCTACGATACCCTGCTCGATGACGAGTCCAAAATGTCCATTGGACAGAGGCAGCAGCTGACCATTGCCCGTGCGGTGGTGCAGAATGCGCCCCTCCTGATCCTGGACGAGGCCACCAGCTCCGTGGATACCCGGACCGAGCAGATCATCCAAAAAGCGATGAACGACCTCACGGTGGGAAGGACCTCCTTCATCATCGCTCACCGCCTTTCGACGATAAAGGACGCTGATGTGATCCTCGTCATGAGAAACGGAAGCATCGTGGAGAGCGGGAACCATGAACAGCTTCTGGGCCAGGGCGGGTTCTACAGCGAACTGTACAACAGCCAGTTTGAGGAATGCAATTGAACACGGTCGCTCAAGAGCGCCAGAGGTCCTATCGACGTGGTCGATGTGGCGGTCGGCAGCACTATTGGCGCTATGGTCCATGACTGCCGCTCATGAGCCGACCCTCGTTCGCCAACGTCAATGAATCGTACAACCGCATGTTCCTTGATGAACTGACTATAAACGGAAAAACCGTTTGAATTGAATTTCAAAAATAGTTATCTGGATAGAAGGATGAGTGGGCTCAGCCGGGGCTACACATCGAACGAGCCAGATGATATGAATTTATGTTCGATTCTTTCGACATTACTCAGAGCCAGCTTGATAAACGTATTGCCTCTCAGTATTTGGTGAGGCTCTCTTTTCTTTTCATCATATGAAAATCGAGCCGAGTGCGATAGGGCTCCGCCCCCATTTAATATTAGCAACATAGGGTTGAATCAGAACGTTAAAACAAATTTCAAGAGGTACTTTCACGTGCTGCCCCTTGAAGACCACATCATAACTCCTTAGCGCGTTTTATATCCATGTCTGGAGATCAAAGGTAGGTGATTTTCAGGTCAATTAGTTTACACATCGGCGAATATGCTTTTCTTTGTATATGTCAAATTATGCATATAAGGTTATATACAATATATGGCATATTCATGGATAATGCAAAAATACATATTAGAGAAACTCAGAGGTGAATTTCTAAATAGGGGGTCGTTGGACGCATTGCCCGAGAATATTTGGAAAGGGATGAGCTCCTTAAACACTTACGGTACGAACGCAATAGAAGGCAACACTCTCACCTATGATGAAGTAGAGACGGTCCTCCTTGATCAAAAAGGGGTCGAAAAACCGATCGCAGATATAATGGAGACCCTGCAACACGAGAAGGCTTTTAGGAACCTGATAAACCGAAGAGCACGGCCTATCGATCTTATCAACATACTTGAACTCCACGAAGAGATTTTCAAGGGACTGATGGCCGATGCAGGCCAATGGAGACGCACCAATGTAGTCATTCGTGGGGCTCAGTTCTCTCCGCCCAGACCAGAGAAGGTCGTTATGCGAATGGAAGAACTGATCAAGGAATATGACCAGAGGGACTTGGAGGGAGAGGAACCATTCACGTTAGGGTCTTGGATGCATCATGGTTTCGAATCGATTCATCCCTTTAGCAATGGGAACGGTCGTGTGGGGAGGTTATTGTTGAATCTCCACCTCATGAAGCATAACTGGCCGCCAGTTAACGTTCTTCCGGGTGACCGCGAAGCATACTTGAAATCGCTCCAGGCAGGAAATCGCGGTGACCTAGCACCCTTGACCGATTTCATCATGGTCAGAACAGGCAGCTCGCTCCTAAACCTCTTGTCCCAGGTGGGAACCATAGAAGACGAGCTGAAGCCCTTGGTCAAATTCCAGGGTGGCGAGACATATTCGGCAAAGTACCTGGCCCTGAGGGCAGATCAGGGGGAACTCCCTGCAATTAAGGTAAAGAACAGATGGCAATCGAGCGAGAGGGCCCTTCAATTATATATCGAGGTCGTTGGAAGAAAAGCTTCAGGCGCTCAATGATGCTTCCTGAGCTCTTTATCAGCTTAATAGAATAGGCGTTGCTCCGACACCATTGAAAAAATCACCGGGATCGATATTCGTAGAATCTCATTCCAATGCTGTCTCATGGATATCCGCCCGATATAAACTAGAGCCCCTGTTCGAAAATACAGAGGTTGCGGTTACCTTGCCCAGCATCCGGCGATCGTATGGGAATTTCAGCAGCTCAAGGGGCAAATGCCATAATGTTCAGCATTTTCGTGTTTTAATGTTCAATGAACGTTCATGATCTTTTGGGCCGTTCGGCCAACTAGGCCGCGAGCCATAAAAATTGTTCATGGGTCGTCAATAAATTCGTTCGATGTTCGAACGCGCGGTGATTCCCGGTGGGACCGAACCATGGCTATGCCAGATATTGCGCACCATTTTCCAATGCCGGTAGCAAAATCCATGGCCAGTAAATCGATGTGTAGCTATAGTTGGACCCATCAGGATTGCTGTCTGGACAGGAAGATGAGTGGGCTCAGCCGGGACCGCACATTCTTCGAGCCAGATGATGAATATCGAAATTCAATCATCGAACAGAGTCAACTCAAACCCTTTCTTTTCCTTATCCACTATTGGATTAGGTCATTTTCACTATCCTTAATACATCATGCTTACTCGACTATGCCAAACCGGGATCTAGCAGCAAACCGACTTTACGGCAGATGAAGAACATGGAAACCGCTTCTAGGAGATTGAACATAGATGAGTCAAAATTAGGATTGGTTTCGCTCGGGATGCCTTTGAAGGAAAAATCATGTTTAGCCTTCCTGTATACATGATTGATTTTTTCGATTAATTCTATATTTGTTGCATCTAAGAGCTTTTGGTTTTTCGCCTTATGTAAAGCCGCCCCCAGTGGAGACTCGTCGGCATCAATGTTTTTCGCTTTCAATTTTTTCTTTAGGACGATCTCAACATGTGCACAGCTCTCCTGAATGGAAAATCGAGCATTGAGCATTCTATGAGGTGCGATACAGCTTAAAATAGCATATTGCAACGGTCGAAATATCTCTCGATCTTTCTCATCATGATATGCGGCTGTATCATTTTTAAAGGTTGTACCGTCGGGTCCTCTCTGTTCTTCATAAACCCAGATTAGATCTGCAATGCTATCTCCCCCAATTTTTTTATCAATATCATTGACCATTTGCTGTAGATTCGGTACTGATTGCTTATTGTTTCGTTCGCCTGATAACCTTTTAATATCAAGGATGATGGATTGGTCAAAAAGCATGCTTAACAAGTCAAGTATTTCTCTGTGATATATTCCATCAATGGACCCCATACCCAAATATCAACCACGGCTTCTTGAAACATGTAGTTGTACCTTCGAGAGCGTGATGTTTCATTGTTCCTGTTAACTCAGTTCAATTTCATTTATTGTATTATTGGCTTCACTCTTCTGAATCCGACATTATACTGATACTAGACCACACTAGAAATTTTTGAGCCCAACATCGTAATCCATTAGGTAGAGAGTACAAACTTATTTGTAGACAAGTATTTTTCTTTTTAAGGGAGCGTTTGTCCATAGCCTTTTGAATCAAGCATAGAACGAATTTCACTCTCATTTAATCCCAGTTTGTAAAATCCAATGATGGATTCCCTAAGATATTGTCTAAGGTCTAAAACATCTTTTTCCTTTATGAGACTATTATTGCCACTTGAAAGAAGTAAAGCCCTTTTTTTATATAGCCCTTTCATCCGAGTAGATACCATCCTACATTTTTCGATATCACTACCGCCTAAAAGAACCGCACAGTTTCTAGATGTTCTTGAACGTAAGTCACCAAATCCCGGATTGTACAGCGCTTCGATGCCATTCATTAAAACAAGAAATGGTAGAGACATACCATGAATATGGGCAGACGTATAATACGATAAGTCAAAATTTTCTAACGCTAGTTGAACGGTACCACTTTTAAATGGGATGACGACATTTCTAATAAAATCTGTCAGATCTCTTTTCTCGGACTCCGTAATTATATAGTTAGAAAAATCGATAATTCCTCTGTCTTGAACGCTCTGAGCCAAGAGTTCTTTTTTATCCATTCGGTTCAAGTAGCAGTAAGAAAATTGAAGAGAAACTCCACCTTCCTTAAACAATCTCATTTTTTGGCACAAGTCTCTCACGCCATCATCCAAACAATCCCTTTGTATTGAACCAAGTATGGATAAAAATTGATAATAGTCAGAAGCTTCAAAAAAATCATCCAATTCCTCTTGGCTCGGATTATCCGGATATTTATCTTCATCTGGAATGTCAGAGTCCGTTACGATGCTATTGTGGATAACATATACTTTCTTTTCGTCGTAGTTGATGCATCTAAACTCCTTTGCTTTTCCGTGCGCTACTTCCTTTGGAAGCCCTTCTAAATCAGAGATTAAGCCAGTAAATTCGTTAACATCCATTTGTTCGAACTGAAAGCCATCATCCAGGGATAGATCAAGAATAGAATGGTTGGCGTTGGATATGACGCCTAAATACTCTATTTCCGAACGAATTGCTTCATCCGGTAATCCCATCAGGGATTTAACTCCAACGAGGGACATAGTTAATGAGAAAATAGCCATTACGGCTTTCAACCTGTCGAATGGATGTTGGAACGAGATGAGACATCCTTTTATCACATAGTCCTAGATAACCATCAATGCACTCCTTTGTTACGTTCATAGGTTTTCTTACCGGTGTTGATAAAACAATCTTGGACGTTCCATTAGACCATGATTTCACGATTTCCAGGCTCGGGATAACAGATGCACTTCCTCTCCTCGCTGGGGTGATGGGCACTACACCAGAATTGGTTGAGAGGAGTATAATGCTGAACGATTGGGTCAACCATGAAGATGGCTCTCTTTATATGATCAGAAATCGAATCAATCCACCTCATGACGAACAAAACAATAAAATGGATTCATGGCTCACCCAGCATAGAGTAGAGTTTGAGGATAGACTGGTTTATGGTTATTTGGATTCAATCATCAAGCTGTTTCGACTATATAAGCCAGGTAATATTGCACTGCCGGCTATGTGCTATTGTGTAAACGAAGATTTTACAAAAATTTATCACCGAACTGAAAGACAACGAAAACTCCTAACTCACCCGAGATTTTCATTGACAGTAGAAGAAACTCAAAAAATAACCAGCTTTGTTAAAAAGCATGAGTCACTTTTAAATAAGGCGAACCTAAAGAGTTCAGTAGATGCGTTTAACAGATCATATCAACTTCAATTCGAGAATCCAGACTTGGCTTTTTTAGCGCTCATTACGGCTGCTGAAAATTCGTTATCTGATGGATACGAAATTGGATATAAGACCTCAAGAAATCTTGCCGTTTTGATAGGCAATGATTTTGATGATTCAAAGTATATTTTTAAGAGGGTAAATGTGTTCTATAAATTGAGGTCACATACTGCTCACACGATGAATCCAATCAGCAATAGGGGTGGTCTAGTAGTTACTTCTCCCATTATTGAAGAACTAAGAGATTTTATTAGAAGAGCCATTATAAAAATTGATGATTTTCAATTGGAAAAAGGAACCTTACTGGTATTTTTGGAAGAGAAAGGTTTTGGACAGGTTGCCTCCGACTCCTCTGGCCTTGAGCACGTCGTATAATATTTGGAAAGTGAATTTTTATTTTAATCTGGTATTGTTCAAAGAAGAGTAGACCACATCATGTGCATTACATAAAAGATAACCCATTAATAATCCTTTTTTATTTTAGTATGGGAAATCACGTGGTTAAGGGTATTAAAAAGGCTTCTAGCTCTGACACCATATTGGATGAGCAAAACAGAAGAATCATCAGAAACCATCTAAAAACTCTTTTGAAGGAGATAGAACGACAGGATAGCTGGGTTAATGCAAACAACCTCACTGAGCAAACAAGTAAGTTAATCAACGAATCTAAAAAGTTGATACAAGGTTCGGGACATGATATTTCA
>NZ_CAJE01000016.1 GCF_000308215.1 Methanomassiliicoccus luminyensis B10 | reverse complement strand
TCTTTAAATAAATATGTGCTCCACCAAGCATCCCTATCTGCCATTTTCATTCTCTTCAATCGATTGTGTAAGAAGTGAGCATTGAATGGGTGATCCTCTTTCAATGATATTGTAAGAAGCGTATCGATGAAATGATAAAACGTGTATGTGTCGTTAATAACATGTTTATTGATGAAAGATAAGGATGATTTCTTATTGATGGATTTGGGGTCTCTCCAAATCAGACTGTCTATAAATGCTTCAATTACAGTGTAGGAACTAGCACAATATGGAGCGACCTCATGCAGCTCTTTCCCAAACCGTTCAGGCACTTGAATACTTAACGCTTCGATAAGTCCACGGTTCTTTAAACGTTCAGAATCATCTATCATCAATTTACCAATGGCGCCATCCTTACCAAATGCATCTTCTATTCTGGCATCATCAATCTTGGTGTCTAACAGCCATCTCGCCCGCATGTGATCGAAAAGGCGTTCAAACCCAAAGGATACTACCTCCTCGTATGTGCCGTCATCATTGGATATGCAGTTTTCAATAAACAAGCCTTCAGACACAAGCATGTTGTATAGCGACTTTTCGTGCCCATCTCTGGGCAATATACTGCTCAATTTATTTCCTGCGATGTTCTGTGAGAGATGGTCACTCCCAATGGCATTCATCTCGTTAATTATACATTCCACTGCTTTGTAGACGATCTTCTCTCTCCGGCTATAGTCTAAACGTTCAGGCGATGCTAATTCGTCATTTATATGGTCGAGGTACAGGTTGAAGACGGATGTTATTCCGAGAAGCCCGGGCGTAATTTTCGTCAATCCTTTGCTCTTCATCCCCTTACAAAACAGACTCAGAAATAGAGGATTTTGGAATTCAGGATTTAGCGATGGTACACTTGGATACTCTATACCAAATTCATTAAAATATTTATCAATGGCAATGTAAACCGATTCACCGAATCCGTGATGCTCGACTTCAACAAACTTGTCCTTATAATCCACTCCCTTGAGAATATAATCCTTATAAGTGGCGCGAACGCTCAATGCGATGCATATTCTTGGGTATCTAGAAATGACCTCTAGCATTCCTGGTAGATATCTCTTCCAAAGAAGTCTGCCATCGCCCTCATTAATCGCATCTATCATTAATAGGGCTCTTGAATTACTTGTCTCGGCTGCGATCTGTAATGAACCTAAAAGGTCATCACGAGCCATGCCGGAAAGACCTAAGTTTTTTACTATTTGGGTCCAGGGCTCATCATCCTTGAATGAGCCCCCGTGGAGTAACAGTGTTGGATAGCCCTCACTTACTCTCTTCTGAGCAATATCGCACAAAAGATGAGTTTTTCCAACACCAGCTTTCCCTTCAATCAGCATTGCATTTTTGTTCGAAGATATGGCCATACTGCTCAAACAAAATTGTTTAAAATCTAATAGTTCGCTCCACAAATGACGATACTTCGCCTCCAAAGAACGCGTTGCTACATACCGTTTATCGCTCTCTAGCTTAACCCAATCTTCCGCATCATATTGGGTAAGATGATTTGATATCTTTACTAATGATTCATCAACATGTTTCAGTGAAACATCAATGTTTGATAATATTTCTGAGAAGGGTATGCTCTTTGTATCAATCTCAAGTTGGTTTATGTATTCAGATATGATGTCAATCTTTTTTACAAGGTTCGTTTTATCAATTTCTTTTTGAAGACCCTGTTCCAGATCTGTGGCATCTCTGGGCAAAGCGTCCTTTACTTCCAACCATTGTTTATTTAAGCTATTGAAAAACTCTGGTTCCCGACATAAACCGACGAAGAATTTATTGATTGGCAATTCGACATTGAGCTTTGGAGTATAGCGGTGACCCGCCAATTCGATTGATTCACTAATGTGATTTTGGAACCATTTTAAAGTAAAAAGCTCTTTATCAAACCAGAATTTTACTATTCCACGGTTATTCTCTTCCTGAAGGCGTTGAATTATCTCATGACTTCCCCAATAATCAAACTCTATTTTTCGACCGAGTTTCTCTGAATCTTCTTTCCATCTCTTTTCTCTTTTCAGCCATTCATCCATGAACCACGTTTCTTTATCTTTTTTTGGGTTTGCTCTATCCATAGGTAAACAAATAACATATTTCTTCATAGACGAATGCGACTTAATTGCTGTGTTAATCGAGTCTTCGATTTGTTTCCACTGACTTTTACCTGGTGTTGATAAAAAGTACTTAGCTTGCCAACAAATCTCTTCTCCACCCTGAAGTATCCAGAAGCATTCTACACCACCATCGGGTGTCCCATTTCTAATAAACTTAAGTCTGTTAGGGATATTTTCCCTATGTGCTAATTGGCAACACAGCTCTTCAAAGGCTCTATCCTTTGTTTTATTAAATGGCCTTATCTCAGACAGATCGATCATTGGTACACTCTGCGCCATCAAGTATGATTCGTGGAAATGGTCTGTCAGAGTATAACGATTTCTTCCATCAATTCGACGCAATCATGGAAATCAGCTAGATTGCACGTACTTAATCAATTAGAAAGTAGTTGGGGCATTACCTACTCTACCTCATTCCTGCCATACAATGGCTATCCACCATGATATGATTGGCTGGATAGCTTGATAGCAAAATCGTATTATCAATATCCAATGAAGCCCCCCGCTATTGAATGCTCCTATTGTACTGAGATGACTGCAACGCCTGTTCTCTAGCGGCCGGGACCTCTTCTCCTCTTGAGGCATTCGCCATGACAAAATGACCTTGAGTTCACTAAGTCATCCAATATCTCTTGGACTTCAGGATTAGTCAGATCCCATTCGATAACCTCCCCGCAGTCTGAGCACGTCCCTATCTCAACGCTCATCAAAGCCTCCTCCTGAGCTTGGCCCCATGCCTGTTCATACGCTTTCACGGTCGCTTCCCTAATCCTCCTTTTCTCCGCCTCCAGATCCTTCTCGATGAGCCCCGCGCCGTACATTATCATCTCCCTGAAGCTCATCCCTAGCTTCTCCCTGATCTGGCCGAGGCGTTCATAATCTTCCCTGGACACCCGGAACATCACGCTGGGGTGACTTTCCTCGTACCTGATTCTCGATGGATATTTTGCAGCGGCCATAATCCCTCCTCTGACCCAAGAAAGGATGAAGGGTGCCATGCCGACAGAAGGAACGGAGACCATGCAGATGGCCATTGGATTATTGTCCTCGGTCATTGGCGGATATTATGCCCTTTACTCGGAGATTATGCTGGCGTTTGCCATCTATGATTACCATAGGGTCCTAGGGGGTTAGGAGGTGGGGGCTCTCGCGCGTGCGTGTACGGGGCCTATACTTTGACGGAGGTACGATGTAGTGGGATGGGGAAGACGAGGAGATACTTAGCATGAGCATTAGAATGCCTTGCAGCCTCGTCGGGACACGCTGAGAAATCACTATTCCTCATCTCCGTTAGATGGCGAGGGGGATGTCTAGCGATTTTAAAGATTAAACGTCCCTCGCCTTTGGCATCAATGGTCGATAACAGGCACGAACCTCAAGGAGCGTCGGAAACGGCCCATCCGCTCATTATACTCGTTCATGATGGTAGGGACAATGGTTCTAGGGCGAGAACGCGATAGTGACGAAAGTAGCTCCGATAAACCAACGGTCCCGCTCGAACGCTCGCTCCGCGCTCGACCGTTTCGAAGACTGGAGGGCTTATCGGTCACTAAGGTTGCTTAGGGATTTTTGTCGAAGAGAGGCACTTGACGATCGCGAACGTTCCGCCTCGGTCACCGAGCTTGAAAAAGTTGGATCGAAAGGAGCCGCTCGGTTTGTCTCAATAATTTCGGCTCAAGGTGCCGGGAGCGGCCCCTGCTCGGGGTTTGGGGGAGTTGGGCTCCCGGCTGCCCGGCTAAGCCTGAGTACACTAAGCGGCTAGTGCAGCGGTCGAGCTTACGCGTATTATGCGCTTACCGCGCACGCGCGTAGGCTTAGTTGTCTGGGTACCCGGCCTCCCGGGGTTGTGGGTTAGCCGCCGGTAGGGTGTCTGGCCACCTGGCCCATCCCGGCAGAAGCCGGGAAACCCAAGAAGTAGCCATGGGAGCCCGGGCCGACGGGTCGTTTTTCACACACTACCTGCCGGATGATGCAGCCCCTATCCCGATGGGGTCGAGAGTACGGGTTAAACTTTGATGAAGACATCAACATGGCCGTGGCATCGGTTAACCCAATGGGATTCATCGCCAGGGCAAAGGATGTCCGGTATCGAGAGGAGATGGGGTGGTCATAACCCTCTCGTTCGGGATGCTTTAATGGGTCGTCTATGTGGATGATCGCATTATGGCTAGGTGATAGGAGTGAGCCGAACTGCGCCATTTCCTCAACGGTCTGGTATCTTGCTGATACCGGACAAACACTGGTATGCTGGTTATTGAATTTTCGCCTCCGCCGTGCACGTATCATCGATGAAGGAAAAGGTGATGAAATAGGTTCGCGTAAAGCAACCAAGTGCGAGTAAAAATTACGAACTCCTCTCCTTCAATCATCCTTTTTATTTTTATCATATGTCCACGATTGTTCGTAACCACATGCATTCCAGAGAGTATTTACGGAATCTCTGAGTAACTCATGAACATCCGAATCATAGTCATCTATGATTGCTTCGGGGAGAGTTAGAACATCTCGATCTATCTTAAACGAGTCATCAGAATCAAAACCAGATCGATCTTTAGATAACACGAGTTCCTTTACTCCAAGCAACGTAATGAACACATGGATTGGAGGAGCTATGTCTTCTCCTCTTAATGATTTCATTATGCCCGCTATAAACTGCTGAATACCTATCTCAAAGTCGATAATAGGTAGATATTTACCAACGCCTTTGTAGGGGCGCAATATGCGACCTTCGACGGCCTCAACGGTGCCGTTCTTAAAGAACTGGATGTATGAACGACAAACCGGCTTGTTCGTTTCTGGTTCGTAACCGTTGCTGGAAAACAGGACCCCATCGAGATTGTATCTATGATCCGCCGATGAACTGAGCATGGGCATTTGACCGGATTGATAAATTCGCCTTATGTCGATAGCCTGCTTAGAATCGAATGACGATATCGGCACCATGTGGATAACGATTTTCGGGGTGTCTGAAAAGGGGACGGGCATATCGCCGGTAATTACATTGGCCAATCGATCGTCCCTGAAACGCTTTATTCTTCCGTTCAGCGATTCCGATAGGACAAAGGCCGATCTAAGTTCAGATACATCATAAGGGTATTTTCCAGCGGAGTTACGCCCAAAGAACTTGTCATGACCTTTGAACGATACCTTGTGGGGGCTGTTCCAGCTTCTGGGTATCCTGATGATTAAGACGTGCTTGTCATTGTTGAGCTTGACCCATCGAAGGCGGATTCCGATAATCCTTGCCTGGATGCCATCGCGGATAATCTGTTCGATTCGAAGGGTTTCCTGGTCGATGTCGGGGACCACAAGACCGATGATGCTGGTTGGCAATCCTCTGTCTTCGGCCACACCGATTATTAGGTCTCCACCATCCGCGTTAGCAAAAGATGAGACATCGGCTAGAAACTCTTTCTTGTCTGTATCATTGCCAATATTTAGCTGCGCTTTGTAATCGATGGTCCTTCGTTCACCAACTTGGTTAGCTATTAAGTCCACTAGGTCTGTCTCTTCGATTGAGTCCAGGTCTTTTTGTAGCATGGTTTTTCCCCTTCCTAATGGCTTTTCTGTAGCACAATATGAATCACAGGGGATTATATAACAAACAAGCTAACCGCTATTCCATAGAACTCGGCGGTTTCTCCGAATGATAAATAGCCATCGCAAGTCCAGTATCGGGATTTATGAGTGATGTATCTTTTCCTGGACCTCTTTCTAATCTAAAAACCATTGACCAATAGATATAATTGTCAAAATCCTGTTGGAGCCATATTGAATATTATTCCCTCTGTATTTGATTGTTCCAACACAGCTAAGTTGGCCCAAAACGTTCAAAGAAGCAACAGAGGCTCCATGACCAAAGTCCGTACGCCCTCTTCTCTGAAGCATTACGGCAATGTTGTGACCATGGCGCTCAAGGAACTTGATGACTTGCGAAAACAATTACAGAACGATGTGGAAAACTATGGCTCTTCAAAGGAATTCTGGATGGCGTTATGGAAGGCGTCTCCTTATGCGGTTCTTCCGCTTCTATCCCTATCCGCCATTGTCGCGTTCTACAAAGATTTTCTTACAAACCCTTGGATTATTGCACTACCCCTTGGAGTAACAGGTTTTGTTGCATGGTTTGGTTGGTTAGGATGGAAAAGGACAGGGGGTTATGCCACACATATTTCGAATATCAAAACGCGATTAGATGAAGTTGAACGCGAGATTAGGCGTAGAGAAGTCCTGATGAGTGAATTTTTTAAGACTCAAGACCTTGAGCCAGATACTGAAAAGTTCTGGGGATACAATTACCCATTTGTTGAGCAGTTACCAAAACCTCTTGTGACTATGGACACTAATTATCATTTTGAAGGCCGTGTTGGCCCTACAAATCGAAGGACTGGCCGCTATGCTGATGTTCTTAGCAGATACCCAGATATTATAGCGGCATTGGACGATTATAAGGAGAAGAAAAAGAAGTACTACGGGGCCCCAAGAGGCTTCAGACAAACTGAAGAGGAGAATAAAGGGTCCCTAATAGATTTATTCGAAATTGTAGATAAAAGATTGAATGGTGACCTTCGAAAAAACGGCGGTCATGCCGAACTTATTATCAAAGGGCTGTTAGTATTATCTTGGTTAGGATTCGAACCTGGCCAGATTGATGATTTTGCAAAATCGGAAGGTGATAAACATAGCCAGTTGTCTGGGCAGCAGATAGAGTATATGAAAAGAATTACAGACCCATCTGATGCGCTCCATGTTCTGAATACTCCTGATATTCAGATGAAAGCCTTTGAGGTTGATAGCAAGAGAAATTTAGTTGCTGAGGCAGGCATTGAAGTAAGGGCGTTGGTTAAAGATTATTTCGGGCCGAAAAACAAGAATGGATAAAATAACCTGATTAACCTAATTGAACTCATTTCTTGATTAAATCTAGATTATCTGCCGTAAATAATCTTCATTTACTCGGTTGGGGATTTGAACATGGAATCATTCAAAGCAGGATCTAGTCAGATGTTTAGTGGGTAGAGGCCCCGCTTTGTTCACATTGAACAATAGTATGCCCATTTTGCATACCATCACAATCAGGATTGGAATCACAGTCCAGTATCGGTATAATCCCAGACGTTACTGAGGAAGTACGTTTATTGGGTGCAGGCCAGTGTCGCTATAATGCTCGGAAATATGTGCCCCTCGTAAGATCCAAAAAAATCCTTGGTGAGTCTCAAACTGTTCATTTAGCTTGAAAGCCTTTTATGGAGAAGTAATCGAGTGGCAATTTCGATCTCTTGTTCCAAAGCTCTTTCCCCATGGAAAGAACAGTCTTCGCAAAATTGTTCTCGTTAGGTTCTTCGAGGAACTCTTTGAAAGCTTGAAGGGTATCATCCCCGGCGAATATCCAAGAGCCTACCCATTCGGTCTGCAACTCTTTCTTTAAGTCCGTCAAATCCTTTATCTCTGGCCTTATTAGTTTTAGGTTCGATAGCTCGCTCGGATTGATGTAGGCATACATGAGCAAAAGTGTACAACGGTACCTCGCTTCTTTTATCTCGTTTTCTTTAATCTGGATCTGTTTTTTCTTTTCCCAAACATAGGTAAAGAATGCTCCTACTATTCCGCCAATGCCAACAATGCTCAGGATGGATAGAATAAGGTCAAGATTCATGTCAATGTCTCATGCCGTATCAATCTGGGCACAAGTATGACTTACTACATGTTTGAGTCTTATGCTAGCTGTTATTAACTCCACTAGCCTAATTCACGGTACTTGGTAGATATCTAGAAATGAACCTATTGGACCACTCTAGCGATTCGCGCACTTTTTCGATTGGCGGACTGGCCTTACCATGGACGATGGCGTTTAAAAAATCTAAATGGGATTGAATATCGCTCATAACATCGCTCGTGTAAACATCCGCTCCGCATAATTTTTCGTTAAGGATCTTTGCCTTAGTAGTCGGCCCATGTTGAATCTGATTAAGGTTGCATAGGCTTCTAAGTGTCTGTTCGATCGATATTCGGATAAACACTGACGCGACGATTATTGGGTGCTTTTGCGTAGAATCGCTCAGTACTTCAGATGCCTGAGCTAATCCATTATCGATAATCTCCTGAGAAACGGGGTCCCCATATGTGGTATTGTAATAGTCGAGAAGTGCGTTCAACGTCATGCGTATCTGAACAACACGCACTGTGAGGTCTACTTTTCGGCCCTCAATGTCTGAATAATGTCTAATCCACTCATCTTGAAATGGTAAGATATAAGTTGAAAT